>NZ_JBSQVP010000024.1:0-35072 GCF_055136605.1 Aquaspirillum sp.
TGAATTGATCGCCCCTATCGCTATGGAAGAGGGTCTGCGTTTCGCTATCCGTGAAGGCGGTCGTACCGTCGGCGCCGGTGTCGTTGCCAAGATCATTCAATAAGGGACGCGACTATCATGCAAAACCAAAAGATCCGCATCCGCCTCAAGGCTTTTGATTACCAATTGATCGATCGCTCGGCTCAGGAAATCGTTGATACGGCTAAGCGTACGGGTGCTGTGGTCAAGGGTCCCGTTCCTCTGCCAACAAAAATCGAGCGTTTCGATGTGCTGCGTTCCCCTCACGTGAACAAAACTTCTCGTGACCAATTGGAAATCCGCACTCACCTGCGCTTGATGGACATCATCGATCCAACTGACAAAACAGTTGACGCTTTGATGAAACTGGATCTTCCCGCCGGTGTGGATGTGGAAATCAAACTGCAGTAATCCAACATAAATTTGCGTGATATCTTAAGTTTTTCTTGCGGTATCACGTGCTTATATGTTAGATTCGCGGGCTCTCTTGAACAGAGAGTCCGCTTTTGTTTTGCCGGTCAATCGCAACCGGCACCTCTTGAAGGAAATAACTATGCGTAGTTTAGGTCTTGTCGGTCGCAAGGTCGGCATGACACGCATTTTTGCTGATGACGGTGCATCCGTTCCAGTAACAGTGCTTGACATGTCTGCCAACCGCGTCACGCAAATCAAAACGCCAGAAACCGATGGCTACAGCGCAGTGCAAGTGACCTACGGCAGCAAAAAAGCCAGCCGTGTCTCTAAGCCTGAAGCTGGTCATTTTGCCAAAGCAGGCGTAGAAGCTGGCCGTGGTTTGACCGAGTTTGCTGTTGAAGCAGCAAAATTGGCTGAGCTCAAAGTTGGTGACTCCCTGACTGTCGAATTGTTCGAAGTTGGCCAAAAAGTTGACGTGACCGGTACCAGCCAAGGTAAAGGTTTCTCTGGCGCGATCAAACGCCACAACTTCTCTTCCAACCGCGCTTCTCACGGTAACTCCGTGACCACCCGTGCTCCTGGTTCTATTGGTCAAGCTCAAGACCCAGGCCGTGTGTTCCCCGGTAAGCGCATGGCAGGTCAGTACGGTAACGTGAAGCGTACCGTGCAAAATCTGGAAATCGTGCGTATCGATGTAGAACGTCAGCTGATTTTGGTTAAAGGCGCTGTGCCTGGCTCCAAACAAAGCGATGTGGTGGTACGTCCGGCAGTGAAGGCAGGTGCGTGATGGAACTGAAAGTTATCAATCAGCAAGGTCAGGCAGTTGAAAGCCTGCAAGCGTCCGACGCCCTGTTCGGTCGTGAATATAACGAAGCGCTGGTTCATCAGCTCGTTACTGCTTACTTGGCAAATGCCCGTAGCGGTAACCGTGCTCAAAAAGGCCGCAGCGAAGTTGCAAAATCCACCCGCAAACCATGGCGCCAAAAAGGCACCGGCCGTGCGCGTGCTGGTATGGCTTCCAGCCCTCTGTGGCGTGGTGGTGGTAAAGTTTTCCCATCTAGCCCAGATGAAAACTTTGCACAAAAAATCAACCGTAAAATGTTCCGCGCTGGTATGGCGACTATTTTGTCGCAATTGGTGCGTGATGAGCGTTTGGTGATCATTGACGATTTCACTGTTGAAACGCCAAAAACCAAAGAGTTCGCAGCCAAAGTGAAATCCCTTGGTCTGGAACAAGTTTTGGTGATTACTAAAGAGCTGGACGAGAATCTGTATCTGGCATCGCGTAACTTGGTCAATGTGCTGGTTATCGAAGCTCAACAAACCGATCCATACAGCTTAGTCCGCTTCAATAAGATCGTGATGACCCGTGATGCGGTGAAGCAGCTCGAGGAGCAGTGGGCATGAATCAAGAACGTCTGATGCAAGTGATCCTTGCCCCAGTGATTTCCGAGAAAAGCACTCGCGTGGCAGATCAGGATCAGCAAGTTGTATTCAAAGTGGTGAAAGACGCCACTAAACCTGAAATCAAAGCTGCGGTTGAACTGTTGTTCAAGGTAGAAGTTGAAGGTGTTCAGGTCTTGAATGTCAAAGGCAAGGTAAAACGCTTTGGTCGTTTTACTGGTCGTCGTAGTGACTGGAAAAAGGCGTATGTTAGCCTGAAGCCGGGTCAAGAAATCGACTTTACTGCCGCAGAGTGAGGAGATAGACCATGGCTTTAGTGAAAGTTAAACCAACATCGCCTGGGCGTCGTGCCGTTGTTAAAGTGGTCAATCCTGACCTCTACAAAGGCCGTCCCTATGCTCCGTTGCTGGAAAAACAAATCCAGAATGCTGGCCGTAATAACAACGGTCACATCACTACCCGTCATAAGGGTGGTGGCCACAAGCATCACTACCGCGTTGTTGACTTCCGTCGCAACAAGGATGGTATCGCTGCTAAAGTTGAGCGTATTGAATACGATCCAAACCGTACCGCGCATATCGCATTATTGTGCTATGCCGACGGCGAGCGTCGCTACATCATTGCCCCTAAAGGCGTGAAAGTTGGTGCTGAGCTGTTCAACGGTTCTGAAGCACCGATCAAAGCAGGTAACTGCTTGCCTATCCGCAACATTCCAGTCGGTTCTACCATTCACTGCATCGAAATGCAGCCTGGTAAAGGTGCCCAATTGGCCCGTTCCGCTGGTGCTGCTGTTCAGTTGTTGGCTCGCGAAGGCTCTTACGCTCAGTTGCGTTTACGCTCTGGCGAGATTCGTAAAGTTCACGTTGATTGCCGTGCAACCATCGGTGAAGTTGGCAACGAAGAACACAGCCTGCGTAAAATTGGTAAGGCCGGTGCTAACCGTTGGCGCGGTATCCGCCCAACCGTCCGTGGTGTGGTGATGAACCCAATCGATCACCCACATGGTGGTGGTGAGGGTAAAACAGCTGCAGGTCGTGATCCTGTCAGCCCATGGGGTACTCCAACTAAGGGTTACCGTACTCGCCGCAACAAGCGTACGAACAACATGATCGTGCGCCGTCGCTATTCGAATAAAGGGTAATTGAACATGGCACGTTCCCTGAAAAAAGGCCCGTTCGTTGACGCGCATCTGATCAAGAAAGTTGAAGCGGTGCGCCAGACCAATGACAAGCGCCCTGTTAAAACTTGGTCCCGCCGTTCGACCATTCTGCCGGAATTTGTTGGTCTGACTATTGCCGTTCACAACGGTAAGACTCATGTGCCGGTGTATGTGACTGAAAACATGGTTGGTCACAAACTGGGCGAATTTTCGCTGACTCGTACCTTCAAAGGCCACGCGGCCGATAAGAAGGCGAAACGTTAAGGTGTCGCGATGAAAGTTTCCGCTGTTTTGAAAAATGCCCGCGTGTCTGCACAAAAAGCACGCCTTGTGGCCGACCTGATTCGCGGTAAATCCGTTGAACAGGCATTGAACATCCTGACGTTCTCGCCGAAAAAGAGTGCCGAGTTGCTGAAAAAAGTGCTGGAGTCGGCTATTGCCAACGCCGAGCACAATGAAGGCGCAGACATCGATACTCTGAAAGTTGCTACGGTGTATGTGGACAAGGGCCCGAGCTTGAAGCGCTTCTCTGCACGCGCAAAAGGCCGTGGTAACCGCATTGAAAAGCAAACCTGCCACATCACGCTGTTTGTGGGCAACTAAGGGGTAGATCATGGGACAGAAGATTGATCCGCGTGGCTTCCGCCTCGCGCTGAACAAAAACTGGTCTTCCAAGTGGTTTGCGAACAGCCAAAATTTCGCAACCATGCTGAAGGCTGATATTGAAGTACGTGATTTCTTGAAGCAAAAACTCAAACACGCATCGGTAAGCCGCGTTGTGATTGAGCGTCCTGCTAAAAGCGCACGTATCACCATTCACAGTGCCCGTCCTGGTATCGTGATCGGTAAAAAAGGCGAAGACATCGAATTGTTGCGCAAAGAACTGCAAACCCGTATGGGCGTGCCAGTTCATGTCAACATCGAAGAAATCCGCAAACCTGAGTTAGACGCGCAAATCATCGCTGATGGTATCGCGGCTCAGTTGGAAAAGCGTGTGATGTTCCGCCGTGCCATGAAACGTGCCATGCAAAACGCAATGCGTTTGGGCGCACAAGGCATTAAGATCATGTCTTCCGGTCGTCTGAACGGGATTGAAATTGCCCGTACCGAATGGTACCGCGAAGGCCGTGTGCCTCTGCATACCCTGCGTGCTGATGTGGACTACGCGACAAGCGAAGCTCACACCACCTACGGTGTAATCGGCATCAAAGTGTGGGTGTACAAGGGTGACGTAAAACCAGGTCAAGTCGCCGCCGAGCCGGCTCAGCCTGAGAAGAAAGCACGAAAGGCAGGACGTAATGCTGCAGCCAACTAGACTCAAATACCGTAAGGTCCAAAAGGGCCGCAATACCGGTATCGCAACGCGCGGTAACAAAGTGAGCTTTGGTGAATACGGTCTGAAAGCAATTGGCCGTGGTCGTTTGACAGCTCGCCAAATCGAAGCTGCTCGTCGTGCGATGACTCGTCACATCAAACGGGGTGGTCGTATCTGGATCCGTATTTTCCCAGATAAGCCTATCTCCAGCAAACCAGCTGAAGTCCGTATGGGTAACGGTAAAGGTTCGCCAGAATACTGGGTTGCTGAAATTCAGCCCGGTAAGGTGTTGTACGAAATGGAAGGGGTTGGTGAAGAACTGGCCCGTGAAGCATTCCGTCTTGCTGCTGCCAAGCTGCCGATTCAGACGGTATTTGTCACCAGACAGGTAGGTCAATAATGAAAGCATCCGAACTGCGTGCTAAGTCGGTTGAAGAGCTGCAAGCTGAAATCATCAGCCTGCTCAAAGCTCAGTTCAGCCTTCGTATGCAATTGGCGACTCAGCAGCTGTCCAAAACCAGCGAGCTGAAAAAAGTGCGTCGCGATATCGCCCGCATCCGTACCGTTCTCCACGAAAAGGCAGCCTGATATGAGCGAAAGCAGCAAAGTCGTCCGTTCGCTGACCGGTAAAGTGGTTAGCGACAAAATGGACAAAACCGTGGTTGTCTTGGTTGAGCGTAAGGTAAAACACCCGCTCTACGGCAAGGTGATTCGGAAATCCAAAAAGTTCCACGCTCATGACGAAAACAATGAGTATGGTATCGGTGATGTGGTGGTGATTTCCGAATGCCGCCCATTGTCCCGTACCAAGACGTGGAAAGTCAGTGCGCTAGTAGAAAAAGCTCGTCAGGTATAATTTGTAGCTTGCATAAGGGTTCGCCCTTTTGTATAATGCTGCTTCTTTGTGATTGCCGGCCGATAAAGCCGGCAATTCTTGCCCTGACGGGTTCCAAAACTGGCCGCTCGATGTGCGCCGCACCTAATGTGCGGCGTTTGCTCTATCTGAAGGGTAGAGTTTTGGCGGATTAAGTTGGAAAGGTAAAAATCCATGATTCAAATGCAATCCATGTTGGAGGTTGCTGACAACACGGGTGCGCGTCACGTGATGTGCATCAAAGTGCTCGGTGGCTCCAAACGTCGCTACGCTCAAGTAGGCGACATTATCAAGGTGACGATTAAAGACGCCGCCCCCCGTGGTCGTGTGAAAAAAGGCGACGTGTATAACGCGGTTGTCGTTCGCACTGCTAAAGGTGTTCGTCGTCCTGATGGTTCACTGATTAAGTTTGATGGCAATGCTGCAGTGCTGTTGAACAACAAGCTTGAGCCAATCGGTACTCGTATCTTCGGCCCAGTGACTCGTGAGCTGCGTTCTGAGCGCTTCATGAAGATCGTGTCGCTCGCGCCCGAAGTTCTGTAAGGAGAAGGCTCAATGCGTAAGATTCGCAAAGGTGATGAAGTCGTTGTCATCACTGGCAAAGACAAGGGCAAGCGCGGTACCGTGCTGAAAGTGTTAGCCGACACCAACCAAGTTGTGGTCGAAGGCGTTCACATTGCCAAGAAACACGTTAAGCCAAACCCAGTACGTGGTGTGGCCGGCGGCATCGTTGAAAAAACCATGCCAGTTGACGTTTCTAATGTGGCTATTTTCAACCCAGCAACTCAAAAAGCCGACCGCGTTGGTTTCAAGGTGCTGGAAGACGGCCGTAAAGTTCGCGTGTTCAAATCGAACGGCGAAGTTGTCGGCGCGTAAGGAGTAACCATGGCAGCCCGTTTGCAAGAGTTTTATAAAAACACGGTTGTTCCTGAACTGATCAAAAAGTTCGGTTACAAATCTGTGATGGAAGTGCCGCGCATCGAAAAAATCACCCTGAACATGGGTGTTGGTGAAGCGGTTGCTGATAAGAAAGTCATGGAACACGCCGTTGGCGACCTGCAAAAAATCGCTGGTCAAAAACCGGTCGTGACTGTTGCCCGCAAATCCATTGCTGGCTTCAAGATTCGTGAAGGTTATCCTGTCGGTTGCAAAGTCACCCTGCGCCGCGAACGTATGTTCGAATTTTTGGATCGTCTGGTAACCGTGGCTCTGCCTCGCGTTCGTGACTTCCGCGGTGTGAGCGGTAAATCGTTTGATGGCCGTGGTAACTACAACATGGGTGTGCGTGAGCAGATCATTTTCCCAGAGATCGAATACGACAAAATCGATGCGCTGCGTGGGATGAACATCACCATCACAACGACCGCCAAAACCGATGAAGAAGCCCGCGCTCTGCTGGCTGCATTCAAATTCCCGTTCAAGGGCTAAGACATGGCAAAACTTGCACTGATTAACCGTGAAGAAAAGCGTGCCAAGCTCGTGGCTAAATTTGCCAAGAAGCGTGCTGCACTGCTTGAGGTCATCAACAACGCCAATCTGTCCGACGAAGAACGCTTTGCCGCGCGTCTGGCTCTCCAGCAACTCCCGCGTAATGCAAGCCCAGTGCGTCAACGTAATCGTTGTGCTATCACTGGTCGCCCACGCGGTGTTTTCCGCAAGTTCGGCCTTGGTCGTAGCAAACTGCGTGAAATTGCGATGCGTGGAGAAATCCCTGGCATCGTGAAGGCCAGCTGGTAATAGGAGAACACCAATGAGTATGCAAGATCCTATTTCCGATATGCTGACTCGTATCCGTAACGCTCAGCGTGCGGACAAAGTGTCGGTATCGATGCCGTCTTCCAAGTTGAAGACCGCCATTGCTAACGTCTTAAAAGACGAAGGCTACATTGAAGATTTCAAAGTAGAAGCCAACGATGGCAAGCCTACTTTAGAAATCCAGCTCAAGTACTATGCAGGCCGTCCAGTGATCGAGCGCCTCGATCGCGTGTCGCGTCCTGGTCTGCGTATCTACAAAGGCTCCAATGACATTCCTAAAGTCATGAACGGTTTGGGCGTCGCGATTGTGTCGACCTCCAAAGGCGTGATGACTGATCGCAAAGCACGTGCTGCTGGTATCGGTGGCGAAGTGCTGTGCATCGTGGCGTAAGGAGTAATTATGTCTCGTGTAGCCAAGAATCCAGTCGTATTGCCCGCTGGTGTAGAAGCCAAGTTCGGTGCAGGCGAACTGACTATTAAAGGTGCTTTGGGCGCCTTGACCATCCCTCTGCGTAGCGAAGTGGATGTGAAGTTAGAAGACAACACTTTGGTGTTTGCTGCAAAAGATAACAGCAAATTCGCCCGCGCTATGTCCGGCACCTTGCGTGCTCTGGCCAACAATATGGTGATCGGCGTTTCCAAAGGGTTTGAACGCAAGTTGCAATTGGTTGGTGTGGGTTACCGTGCACAGGCTCAGGGCGAAAACCTGAACTTGTCCTTGGGTTTCTCTCACCCAGTGGTCCACAAAATGCCTGAAGGCGTGAAAGTGGAAACCCCAAGCCAAACTGAAATCATCCTGAAAGGGATTGATAAGCAACGCGTGGGTCAAGTCGCTGCTGAAGTACGTGCATACCGCTCGCCGGAGCCGTACAAAGGCAAGGGTGTTCGTTATGCCGACGAGCAAGTGGTTTTGAAAGAAACCAAGAAGAAATAATTGAGGCTTTGTCATGGATAAGAAACAAGCTCGACTCCGCCGCGCACGCAAAACCCGTGCACGCATTTGTGAGCTCAAGATGGTGCGCCTTGCTGTGCATCGTACCAACAGCCATATCTACGCCCAGATCATTGATGAAACTGGCGGCAAAGTCCTCGCTAGCGCCTCGACGCTGGAAGCCGAGGTTCGCAAGGACATCGCTAACGGTGGCAATGTTGCCGCTGCTGCTTTGGTCGGCAAGCGTATCGCTGAAAAAGCAGTTGCTGCTGGCATTAAAGAGGTGGCGTTTGACCGTTCTGGTTTCCACTATCACGGTCGCGTGAAGGCCCTCGCTGATGCTGCCCGTGAAGGCGGCCTCGCGTTCTAATCGGAGAAGACTATGGCTAAGCATGATATTGAAGAACGCGGCGACGGTCTGATCGAAAAAATGATCGGCGTGAACCGCGTGACCAAAGTGGTCAAAGGCGGCCGCATCATGGCTTTCTCCGCCCTGACAGTGGTCGGCGATGGCGATGGCGGTATTGGCATGGGCAAAGGCAAATCGAAAGAAGTGCCAGTGGCTGTGCAAAAAGCAATGGAAGAAGCACGTCGCAAAATGGTTAAAGTGCCCCTGAAAAACGGTACTTTACACCACAGCGTGATTGGTAAGCATGGTGCAACTACCGTGTTTATGCAGCCCGCTCCGGACGGTACTGGTGTGATTGCTGGTGGTCCTATGCGTGCTGTGTTCGATGCAATGGGCGTGAAGAACGTGTCGGCAAAATGCCACGGTTCGACCAACCCATACAACATCGTCCGCGCGACTATCGACGGCCTGTCCAAAATGATGACTCCTGCTGACATCGCCGCTAAACGTGGCAAGACTGTCGCGGAGATTCTGGGGGTTGAAGAGCAATGAGCGAACAAAAAACAATCAAGGTGACCTTGGTAAAAAGCCTGATTGGTCGCATTGAAGGCCATCGTGCCTGCGCTCGTGGTCTGGGTCTGCGTAAGCTGAACCAGACGGTTGAGGTGATCGACACACCGGAAAACCGTGGCATGATCAACAAGATCAGCTACTTGCTTAAGTGCGAGGGTTAAATGTTACTGAACACCATCAAACCGGCCGCAGGTGCAACACACGCTAAAAAGCGTGTAGGCCGTGGCATTGGTAGCGGTTTGGGTAAAACTGCTGGCCGTGGTCATAAAGGTCAAAAATCCCGTAGCGGTGGTTTCCACAAAGTGGGTTTTGAAGGCGGTCAAATGCCTTTACAACGTCGCTTGCCTAAGCGTGGTTTCAACTCGCTGACACGTGCTTTCATTGACGAAGTGCGTTTGGATGCTTTGGCTGCATTGTCTTTGACGGAAGTGGATCTGTTAGCTTTGAAACAAGCTGGCTTGGTTCGCGCTTCTGCTAAAGCAGCAAAAGTCATTCTGGCAGGCACTATCGACCGTGCTGTGACTTTGCGTGGTATTGGCGCAACCGCAGGTGCGCGTGCTGCCATTGAAGCTGCCGGTGGCAGTTTTGCTGAATAAGGCGTGACTCTGTGGCCACTCCTTCTCTAGCAACGAACGCCAACAAGTTTGGTGATTTGAAACGGCGCATCTGGTTCTTGATTGGTGCTCTGATCGTTTATCGTATCGGTGCCCATATCCCTGTTCCAGGCATCAACCCCGTCGAGCTAGCGAAGCTGTTCCAGTCCTCGCAAACAGGCCTCCTCGACATGTTCAACATGTTCTCCGGGGGGGCTTTGTCGCGGTTTACGGTATTTGCCATTGGTATTATGCCGTACATCTCGGCCTCCATTATTTTACAGCTGGCTTCTGAGGTTGTTCCCTCACTGAAACAGTTGAAAAAAGAAGGCGATGCAGGACGAAGAAAAATTACCCAGTACACACGTTATGCCACAGTTCTGTTAGCGACTTTCCAGTCGTTCGGGATTGCGGTGATGTTGTTTACACAACCTAATCTGGTTCTGACACCACAATGGGAGTTCTACTTCACAACCGTGGTGACTTTAGTAACTGGTACCATGTTCTTGATGTGGTTGGGTGAACAAATTACTGAGCGCGGGATAGGGAATGGTATTTCCCTTATCATCTGCGCTGGTATTGCGGCTGGGGTACCATCGGCAATTGGTAAAACTTTGACCCTGACTTCTCAGGGCAACTTGCCTATTTTGCTGGTGGTTGCGCTTTTCATCGGCGTGATTGCTGTGACTTACCTCGTGGTATTTGTCGAGCGTGGTCAGCGCAAGGTGTTGGTGAATTATGCTAAGCGCCAAGTGGGTAATCGAGTTACTCAAGGCCAAAGTACACATTTGCCTTTGAAACTCAATATGGCAGGTGTGATCCCGCCAATCTTTGCTTCGAGCATTATTCTTTTCCCCGCGACTGTGGTGGGATGGTTTGGTCAAAGCGACGGGTTGGGTTGGCTCAAACGAGTCAGTGATGCGCTGCATCCAGGACAACCTGTTTATGTACTGTTATATGCTGCTGCGATTGTTTTCTTCTGCTACTTCTATACCGCCTTGGTCTTTAATCCAAAAGAAACAGCGGATAATTTGAAGAAAAGTGGAGCCTTTATTCCTGGGATCCGCCCCGGCGAACAGACTTCACGCTATATCGAGAAGATTATCCTGCGGTTGACTTTGATTGGTGCGGTGTACATCACGCTGGTCTGTCTGTTACCTGAGTTCCTTATCTTGAATTGGAATGTTCCATTCTACTTCGGCGGAACCTCGTTACTGATCATTGTCGTGGTAACGATGGATCTGATGACTCAGATTCAATCCTATGTACTGTCGCAGCAATACGAGAGTCTGCTCAAAAAGGCCAACTTTAAAAATGGCAGCGGACTCAGCTCTCGTTAAGAATCGGGATATTTCAAGAGATTATGGCTAAGGAAGATACAATCCAGATGCAGGGTGAGGTCTTGGAGACGCTGCCTAATGCGACGTTCCAAGTCAAGCTTGAGAATGGTCATGTTGTGCTAGGTCACATTTCCGGCAAGATGCGGATGCACTATATCCGCATTCTGCCGGGCGATCGCGTCACCGTTGAACTCACCCCTTATGACCTCTCCCGCGCTCGTATCGTATTCCGCGCCAAATAAGCGGGATCGGAACAAGGGCGCGGAGACAACATGAAAGGAAAATCATGCGAGTTCAACCCTCGGTGAAAAAAATTTGCCGCAACTGCAAAATCATCCGTCGTAACCGTGTTGTACGTGTTATTTGCACGGACCCTCGGCACAAGCAAAAGCAGGGCTAATATTTGTCCCTGCGATAGCTACGTGCTAGAATCGCAAACTTTTCGTTTTGGGGAATTAGTATGGCCCGTATTGCCGGGGTAAACATCCCGAACCATCAGCATACCTGGGTTGGCTTACAAGCTATCTTTGGTATTGGTCGCACTCGTGCTAAAGCTATTTGCGCCGCAACGCAAATTGCTCCAGACACGAAGGTCAAAGATTTGACCGATGCTGAAATGGAAAAACTTCGTGATGAAATCGCGAAGTTTACTGTAGAAGGCGATTTGCGCCGTGAAAACACCATGAGCATTAAACGTCTCATGGATCTCGGTTGCTATCGTGGTCTTCGCCACCGTCGTGGTCTGCCTTGCCGTGGTCAGCGCACTCGTACGAATGCGCGTACCCGTAAAGGCCCGCGTAAGCCGATCGCTGGCAAGAAGTAATTAAGGATAGATAATGGCTAAAGCAAACACAGTGCGTGTACGCAAAAAAGTGAAGAAGAGCGTATCCGAAGGGATCGTTCACGTTCACGCGTCCTTTAATAATACCATCATTACCATCACCGACCGTCAAGGGAATGCTTTGTCTTGGGCTACCTCCGGTGGTGCTGGTTTTAAAGGCTCGCGCAAAAGTACACCCTTCGCTGCACAGGTCGCAGCGGAGCACGCTGGTAAAGTTGCCCAAGAGTATGGTGTGAAAAATTTGGAAGTTCGCATTAAGGGCCCAGGCCCAGGTCGCGAGTCTTCTGTCCGTGCTTTGAACGCGCTGGGCTTCAAAATCACCAGCATCTCCGACGTGACGCCAATTCCACACAACGGCTGCCGTCCGCCGAAGAAACGTCGTATTTAAGATCGGAGAGATTGATTCATGGCACGTTATACTGGACCAAAATGTAAACTTGCTCGTCGTGAAGGCACCGACCTCTTCTTGAAGAGCGCGCGTCGCGCCATCGATAGCAAGTGTAAACTGGATACCAAACCGGGTCAGCACGGTGTAAAAAACACCCGTTTGTCTGACTACGGCGTTCAACTGCGCGAAAAACAAAAAATTCGCCGCATTTATGGTGTTCTCGAACGTCAGTTCCGCAAATACTTTGCTGAGGCTGCTCGTCGCAAAGGCTCGACAGGCGAAAACTTGTTGAAGCTGTTGGAATCTCGCTTGGACAACGTCGTGTATCGCATGGGCTTGGGTTCAACCCGCGCCGAAGCACGTCAGTTGGTAAGCCACAAGTCCATTCAAGTGAATGGTCAAACCGTTAACATTCCTTCTTTCCAAGTGAAAGCCGGTGATGTGGTTTCTGTGGTTGAAAAAGCCAAAAAACAAGTGCGTATCCAAGAAGCTCTGGCCTTGGCTGAGCAAATTGGTTTCCCAGGTTGGGTGGCGGTTGACGTCAAAAAGATGGAAGGCGTGTTTAAATCCATGCCCGAACGCACCGACCTGTCTAGCGATATCAACGAGCAGCTCGTTGTTGAGTTCTACTCTAAGTAATCGCTAGCCATTTCAAGGAAACACTATGCAAAACAGCGCTTCGGAATTTCTCAAACCGCGTTTAATTGATGTGCAGCCGGTTTCTCCGACGCAAGCTCGCGTCGCGATGGAACCCTTTGAGCGCGGCTATGCCCATACCCTGGGCAATGCTCTGCGCCGCATCCTGCTGTCTTCGATGCCCGGATTTGCTCCGACCGAAGTGTCTATCGCAGGCGTTTTGCATGAGTACTCTGCATTGGATGGGGTACGAGAAGATGTCGTTGATATTCTTCTCAACCTCAAAAATGTAGTGGTTAAGCTGCATGGTCGAGACAGTGTGCTGTTAACCCTCAAAAAAGAGGGAGAGGGCCCTGTCTTGGCAGGTGATATCGAATTGCCACACGATGTTGAAGTGATCAATCCCGATTTGGTGATTTGTCATTTGGCTGCTGGTGGCAAGATCGAGATGGAGATCAAGGTTGAAAAAGGCCGTGGCTATCAGCCCGTCAGCGCCCGAGTCAGCCAAGACGAAAATCGTACCATCGGCAATATTCTGCTGGATGCGTCCTTTAGTCCTTTGCGCCGTGTGAGTTTCTCGGTTGAGAGCGCTCGGGTGGAACAGCGGACTGACTTGGACCGTTTGGTGTTGGATATTGAAACCAACGGTGCGATGGAACCAGAAGAAGCTGTGCGTGCTGCTGCTCGCATTCTGATGGATCAACTGTCGATCTTCGCAGATCTGCAAGGTACCCCTGAAGAAGAGATTATTGAACGTGCACCACAGGTTGATCCTATCCTGTTGCGTCCGGTCGACGATCTCGAACTGACCGTGCGTTCGGCTAACTGTCTGAAAGCCGAAAACATCTACTACATTGGGGATCTCATTCAGCGTACTGAGACTGAACTCCTCAAGACGCCCAACCTCGGCCGCAAATCGCTCAACGAGATCAAAGAAGTACTTGCTTCCAAAGGTCTTACGCTGGGCATGAAGCTCGAAAACTGGCCGCCGGCCGGGCTGGAAAAACCGTAATTGCTCGGTTTGTCGGACAAAGGACACTAAAATGCGTCATCGCTTAAGTAATCGTAAACTGAATCGCACATCGAGCCATCGCCTGGCTATGCTCCGCAACATGGCGAACTCCTTGCTGCGTCACGAAGTGATCGTGACTACTGTGCCTAAGGCAAAAGAGCTGCGCCGTGTGGCAGAGCCTCTGATTACCTTGGGTAAAAAACCATCCTTGGCTAACCGTCGTTTAGCTTTCGACCGCACTCGCGACCGCGAAGTGGTTGGCAAGCTGTTCAACGAATTGGGCCCACGCTATGCAACTCGTCCTGGTGGCTATGTGCGCATCCTGCACTACGGCTTCCGTAAAGGCGACAACGCGCCTCTGGCATTGGTCGAATTAGTGGACCGCCCAGAAGTCGACGAAGCAGAAGTTGTCAGCGAAGAATAAGCCTAGTGCTTTCGTTGTAAACGGATGAAAAAAGCCCCTACCAATGTGTAGGGGCTTTTGTTTACTGTTGTTTCTGTGCCGCTTGTTTTTTGTTGTTCAACAGCAGATAGCGTGCCATTTCGTAATAGTGTTGTGTAAATTGGCGTAAGCGTTGTGCTTCATCGTTACGTTCTGCCTCAAGATTGTTCGCGGTTTGGCCGTCTAATTCGGCGAGATACCCCTTTTGTGTTGGTAGGCCTAGCATAAAGTAGTACGGTGCTTGCACAAAACCAATTTCTGGCCCGCGATCATGGGTGATGGTAAATGCTGCTTGCCGTGTTGCTTGACTGGGGGCTAATACATCACGGCCAAACGTGGTATTGATATAAGGCCGAGGCAGTAAACCTGCTAAAGTCGCCATCACATCAACTTGTGAAGCCACTTCTGTCCGTACTGCTGGGCGCAATAACTTTGGTGCATACAGCAAAAAGGGCGTGTGAATAGAGCTTAAACGTAAGTCTGTCCATGCTGCTGGTAGCACCGCACTGGCATTGCCAGTGATACCGTGGTCACCGAGAAAAACAAATACCGTATTATCAAAGTAAGCTTCTTTTTTGGCGGTTTCGATCAGGGTTTTAATCGAATAATCCATATAGCGGAAAGAATCGTACTCCTCCTGACTGTCAAAACCATTGGCTTTCAACTGTTCTAATGACCATTTTTGGCTCTGGAAATCGCGATCTTCCGCTGGAATGGTGTAAGGGCGATGGTTACCGGAGGTTTGGATAATGGCAAAGAAAGGTTTGTTTTGCTGTTTAAGAACCTGATTGGCTTCTTTAAACAAATTGGTGTCAGAGATGCCCCACGTATCATTGCGCTTGGATTGATAATGCCCTTCTTCATAAATTCGGATATTGCGAATATTGTTGGTTAGAACACCGCGAATATTGGCCCACGAAGTTGAGCCACCGATGAAATAAAATCGTTCATATTCAGGAAATGCGCTATCCATCAAGATATGTTGATCGGCAGCTTGCGGGTTTCGGCTAGAGGTATTCGCCGTTTCCACATCGGGAATGCCTGTCAGTGTGGTGAACACACCGCGTGCAGTACCAAAATGCGGCGTGAAAAAGCGAGTGAATAAAACCCCCTGTTTTGCCATCTGATCGAAATAGGGTGTGGTGCCGAGGGGGTTACCAAAAGTGCTGGTTTTATAAGCAGAAAATGATTCGACCAATACCAAAACAATATTAGGCGGTGTGGCAAGGGCATCACTGCGTGCTGGAATTTCACGTCGTAGGCTAAAGCGTGGGCCTGATGTGTTGGGTGGTACACCTAACCAATCGGCAATGACCGGATAGGCTTGTTCTACTTTGGCCTGATCAAACCCTGCGCTTTTGTAATCGAGGGTATCAAAGAAATTCAATACTGGATTGAGGCCGATGTTGGCAATAAAAGGGTTAGGCGTAAAAAAGGCATCACTCCAACGCAAAGGATATTGTGAGAGTTTGCCATGAATGCCTACAACGACTAATACCGCTGTTGTCAGTCCCAACCAAAGCCGATGGCGAGAGGTGGGATGATGCCATTGCCAGCCATGACGAGGTTGCCGTAGGCGGCGAAAGCCAGCTGCTACACTCCATAGCAAAACAGCGATCACCACAAACACGACCACAGTGATTTTGATGACTGGGTAGCTTTGCCACACCATTTCCGCCGAAGTTTGCCAATCACCTAAAAAGTTGAGAATCGCTGCATTGAGGCGGGTACGCAGATAAGAATAGTGACCAAAGTCGAGGCCAATCGTGGCGAGTGTCCCTGCGCTGGCGACAACAAAATAACCCCACCAAAACCGTTCTGCCCACCGATGGCGAAATGGAGAGAGTTTTGCCCACCCTCCGAGGAGTAAAAAGGGCAAGACAATGACCAAGCCCAAACGTAAGTCAAAGCGCGTGCCTAATACAAAAGCCTGTAATAAAGTTGCTGTTTCTGTGGCAAGTGCCGGATCGCGGAAATGCCACCAAAACCCTAGCCTGGCAAGAAAAGAACAGAGTAAAAAAAATAATAAATACCAGAGCGAGAATTTCAGTAGTTTTGGCATGATTTAACGGTGATCAGAAGGTCGGCGATAAGAAAAGCTCAAGACAATCGCCAGCAATAATGCAATTAACACTGGCCAATTTCCCCACTTTAAATAGGGTGTTTCACCTTGTCTGCCTTGTACCGAGGTGTCGAGGCGAGCATTGTGAAATTGAGGCAGTGATTGTAACACTTGCCCTCGTTGGTCAATGACTGCGGTTAGGCCGGTGTTGGTGGCGCGTAGCATGGGACGACCAGTTTCGAGCGCCCGTGCTTGTGAAAGCTGGAGATGTTGTTCAGCCGCTGTGGAATGACCAAACCAAGCCAGATTTGACACATTAGCCAGCAAAGTGGCCGAGCGCGCTCCGGCTAGTAATTCTTCGCCAAAACTGTCTTCATAACAGATATTGAAAGCAATTCTTTGATCAGCGACGGTAAACGGTTGTTGTTCTGGCTCGCCCCGAGTAAAGCCCGACAGCGGCATATTCATATAGCGGTACAACCAACCCGTTAACCACGGTAAGGGAACGTATTCACCAAAAGGCACAAGGTGTGCTTTGCGATACTGCTGTGTGGGTTGGGTAAGAGAAATCACGCCATTGTAATCACCGCTCATATCGCGCAATGGAATACCCGTGATGACCTCTTTTTCTTGCTGTTGCAATATGGCTTGCAGCGGCTGCAAGTAATTGGCTGGCAATTCATCATAAAAAATTGGCAAAGCAGTTTCGGGCAAAATCACCAGCCTAGCTTGGCTTGCCGTCATGTGTTGGGTGTAGGTGTCGAGGGTCTGAGCAAAAATCGTTGGTTCCCATTTCAGAGTTTGCGGAATATTGCCCTGCACCAGACTGATACTCAGCGGTTTACCACTGGCCTCTGTCCACTGAATATGGCTTAGTCCCCAACTGCCCACCCATGCTACAGCCAGCCCTAATCCTAACCACTGTCGGTGTTTGGGAAAGCGCCATAGCAAAACGAGTGCGCCTGCACTGGCTACCACAGCCCAAGTGACGGCATAAATACCAAATAACGGGGCTAGGCCAGCTAAGGGCCAATTGGGAATTTGGCTATAGCCGAGCCCGCCCCAAGAAAAGCCGGTTAACAGCCAACCTCGCATCCAATCGAAGAAAGTCCATAAACTTGGAAAAGCGAGTAGCCATTGCCAGTAGGGGTTGCGCCACGACAGTCGATAAGTGAAATACAAGGCAGCAGCAGGGAACAACGCCAGCCATGCGGGTAAGAGTGCCACCAACGGGATTGCAAACACCGCCGGTAGGCCAGCGATGTCATGTAGGCTGTGATAAATCCAATAGAAGTTGGCACAGTAGGCGCTGAGTGCCCATAGATAGATCCCACGTCCGGCCTGTGCTGCGTTATGCCGTGGTAACAACAGCAACACAGCTGCCAGCAAACAGGGGGCAAGATAGCCCTGACGAAACGGTGCGAACAAGACAACAGACAGCGCGCCCAAGAGAATGAGCGCGCCATAGCGGCTAAGCGTGATTGGCATTAGGAAGAGGGCGTGGTGTGATGAATACGTTGTACTTGTAGTGTGTGAATACGGCGGCTATCTGCCCGCAACACCAAGAACTCTAATTCACCGATTTGAATACTTTCTCCCCGCTTGGGAAGGTGGCGGAATTGGGAGACCACCAGCCCACCGACAGTATCATAGTCTTCATCGCTAAATTCAGTGCCAAACACTTGGTTAAAGTCGGTTAATTCGGTGACTGCTTTGACGCGATAGAGACCATTTTTTTGCGGCACAATGTGGTCTTCGGTTTCATCAAAGTCGTATTCATCCTCGATGTCACCAACAATCTGTTCAATCACGTCTTCGATGGTGACTAATCCAGCCACCCCACCGTATTCATCGACCACGATGGCCATGTGGTTGCGTGTTTCGCGGAACTCGCGTAACAACACATTAAGCCGTTTTGATTCCGGGATAAACACCGCTGGTCGCAAGCTATCGCGTAAATCAAAATCGTCAGGGGTCGCAAAATAACGCAGCAAGTCTTTGGCAAGCAAGATACCAAGCACTTGATCTTTGTTATCACCAATCACCGGAAAGCGTGAGTGGGCAGTTTCCATGACGAAGGGCAGAAAGTCGGGGACAGCTTGATCGACTGACAGCACGTCCATCTGACTGCGCGGGATCATGATGTCACCGACACATAACTCGCTGACTTGTAATACCCCCTCGATCATGGCGAGGGCGTCGGCATCGAATAAATTGCGATCAAAAGCCGAGTGCAACAGTTCGATCAGTTCTTCTCGGTCTTCTGGTTCACGTAATAAAAAGGCGGAAAGGCGTTCCAGCCAGGACGGTTTACTGGGATCGTCCATGAGGGTCAATTGCGCTCCGAAGCGTAAGGGTCCGCATATCCTAACCGCGCGAGGATGGCTGTTTCAAGTGCTTCCATGGCTTCTGCCGTGGCATCGTCTTGATGATCCATGCCTTGCAAGTGTAAAACACTGTGTATGGTCATGTGGGCGTAGTGTGCGAGCAGGGGTTTATTTTGTTCTGCTGCTTCGCGCACAATCACTTCATGACACAACACAATATCACCCAATAAGGGCAATCCAACGAAGGCAAACATATCATCGCCGCCTTCGTGGAGGGCAAAGGTCAAGACATTGGTGGCATAGTCTTTGCCACGGTAGTCGCGATTTAATAAGCGACCTTCCTCGGTATCAACCACACGAATCCCGACTTGGACATGGCGAACACGATGATCGAGTGCGGCTTTGATCCAGCGGCGGAATTGGCGCAGGGTGGGGCGTTCGCTGTGGTCAACCGTACAAACGAAGTCAAGCTCTAAGGTAGCAGGTTGATAGCGATAGCGTTGTTTTGTCGTTTTCAATGGCTTTCCTCTTTGATTGGCGGCTGTTGCCATTGGTCGTAGGCATCCACAATTTTTTGCACCAAAGGATGGCGTACCACATCATCAGATTGAAAGTGATGGAAGCGAATACCACGCACCTGAGCCAAAATCCGTTCCACTTCAACCAGCCCACTTTTTTGATGTCGTGCCAAATCGATTTGTGTTACATCACCGGTAATCACCGCTTTTGAGCCAAAGCCAATGCGGGTCAGGAACATTTTCATCTGTTCTGGTGTGGTGTTTTGCGCTTCATCGAGAATAATAAACGCTTGGTTTAAGGTGCGCCCCCGCATATAAGCCAGCGGTGCAATCTCGATAAGGTTTTTTTCAAACAGCTTACCCACACGGTCAAAGCCCATCAAATCGTATAGCGCATCATAAAGTGGCCGCAGATAAGGATCGACTTTTTGGGCAAGATCACCCGGTAAAAACCCCAGTTTTTCCCCTGCTTCCACGGCTGGCCGAACCAGAATAATCCGCTTCACCGCGTCCCGCTCCATCGCATCAACAGCACAGGCCACCGCCAGATAGGTCTTGCCAGTCCCTGCTGGGCCAATCCCAAAAGTGATGTCATGCTCGGCAATCGCCTTGATGTATTCATTTTGGCGTGGGGTACGGCCACGCAGTTCACCTTTGCGGGTCAACAACACCGGCACCCCAGCCTCTTGTCCGTCTTGGCCTAGGGTCGAGCGTTTCAGTTCGACTAACCCCAATTGAATGTCTTCCACTTCGAGCGGCCGTTGTGCCCGTAGGTAAAAAGATTCGATCACTTGTGCTGCTTCACGTGCACGATTGCCGATAATTTTGAACCGTTCATTGCGACGTGAAATGACCACATCTAACGCGGTTTCAATTTGTTTGAGATTATCGTCCAATGCACCACACAGGTTTTGCAACCGCAGGTTGTCAACTGGAGCAAAAGCAATATGTTCTATCACAGTGTGGCACCTTGCCCCACGCTGGCGGTGGATTCGGTTTCTTGTGTGACCACTTCTCCGGCTAAAGAGTGTGGGAACGCTTGGGTAATGCGGATATCGACCATCTGACGAATCAGGCGGGGGTGTCCCTCAAAATTAACAACACGGTTGTTCGCAGTGCGTGCCGCTAACAAATTTTCACCCCGTTTTGAAACGGCTTCGACCACGACTCGTTGTACGGTGCCGACCATGCTTTGGTTAATGGCGTAGCCATTGGCCTCAATCACTTCATTTAAGGCTTCTAGCCGCCGTACTTTTTCTTGATGCGAGGTGTCGTCGCTCAGGTTAGCGGCGGGGGTGCCGGGGCGAGGGCTGTAGATAAAGACAAAGCTAAAATCAAAGGCTAAATCTTTCACCAGCTTAAGCGTGGCGGCAAAGTCTGCTTCGGTTTCCCCCGGGAAGCCAACGATAAAGTCAGACGATAAATGCAAATCAGGCCGGACAGCGCGCAGTTTGCGGATAATTGACTTGTATTCCAACGCGGTATAACCGCGTTTCATGGCAGCCAAAATACGATCTGATCCCGACTGCACGGGTAAATGCAGATGACTGACCAATTTGGGCAGTTTTTCATAACAGGCAATTAAGCGGTCGGTAAATTCGCGGGGATGGCTGGTGGTAAAGCGAATCCGTTCAACGCCCGGAATTTCATGCACATATTCCAGCAACAAAGCAAAGTCGGCAATTTCACCATCGGCCATCTCACCCCGATAGGCGTTGACGTTTTGACCAAGTAAGACAATTTCTTTTACCCCTTGCTGTGCAAGGCCGGCAATTTCAACCAGCACATCATCGAGTGGCCGCGAGACTTCTTCCCCACGGGTGTAGGGCACCACACAGAAAGAACAATATTTAGAACAACCTTCCATAATCGACACAAAAGCCGAGCCGCCTTCAATGCGAGCCGGTGGTAGATGATCGAATTTCTCGATTTCGGGGAAGGTAATATCAATCTGTGACCGACCGGTGCTTTGTTTGGCGCGGATCAACTCTGGCAAGCGATGTAAGGTTTGTGGACCAAACACAACATCGACAAAGGGGGCCCGTTTGACGATGGTATCGCCCTCTTGTGAGGCGACACAGCCACCGACACCAATCACCAAATCAGGTTTGATTTGTTTAAGATGGCGAATGCGGCCTAAGTCAGAAAAGACTTTTTCTTGTGCTTTTTCGCGTACCGAACAAGTGTTAAACAGAATCACATCGGCTTCTTCGGGATTGTCTGTTTTTTCTACGCCGTGTTCCGCGTCAAGAATATCGACCATTTTGTCCGAGTCATACTCGTTCATCTGGCAACCAAAGGTCTTAATGTAGACTTTTTTCATCATGTCTTAGCTAGAGAGTGCCGAGAATTGGCAGAATAGCCAATTTTGTGAGTGGCAAGAATGAGTTAACCGTTAAGTTTAGCACAGCCCTGTGCCGGTGTTGCTCAAGCCGCGTTAGAATGCGATGGTTAAACGACAGATCAAAGCAGAAGGTGGAACAAAGATATGCAGCAGCGCATCGTTTTTGTCGAAGACGACCACGACTTGGCCGAATTGATCGGCGACTATTTGCGTAGCTATGGCTTAGATGTCACCCATATTGATCGAGGTGATACCGCTGTTGAAGCGATTTTGGCCGACCCACCCGATTTGGTGATGCTAGATATTATGTTGCCGGGTAAAGATGGTCTGACTGTGTGTCGCGAGTTACGCCCTAAATACGCTGGGCCGATTGTGATGTTGACCTCGCTCAATAGCGATATGAACCAGATTTTGGGGTTTGAATTAGGGGCGAGTGACTATGTATTAAAGACGACGCCCCCCTCGGTATTGCTGGCGCGGTTGCGGGCGCACCTACGGCAACAAACCACACAAACGCCGGTATCCATGATCCAAGCACCCACTGGACAGCAAGATGCTCGGGCTGTGCTCGACTTTGGTAGCCTACAAATCGACAGTATTAACCGCAGTGTGCACTATGCAGGTGAGTCGATTTCTCTTTCTACTGCTGATTTCGATTTACTCTGGTTGTTAGCCTGTCATGCCGGCAAAGTGTTATCACGAGAAGATCTATTATTCTCCTTGCGTGGCGTGCATTACGATGGGCTGGATCGTTCGATTGATGTTGCTGTTTCGCGTTTACGTAAAAAATTGGGCGACGATCCTGCCGAGCCAAAACGGATTAAAACCATTCGTCACAAAGGCTATTTGTTTGCTGGTGATGCGTGGCGCAATGATCCGGTGGCATAGATGAAACGTGTTTTTTTACGGTTTTATCTTGGGGTATTGGCTTTTTTTCTCCTCTCGGCTTTTGTCGTGGGCGGGATTTATAAGCATGTCTTGAAAGAAAACAACCGCCGTTATTTGGCCGATGTTTTTCAGACAACATTAACGCTGATTGAGATTGAACTGCGTGAAGTCCCAGAACAAGAATGGCCACAGCGGGTGGCACATCTGCGGCAACGGTTGGATTTGCCGATTGCAATTGAAACGTTAGATCGTTATGTGCTCAATGATGAACACAGTCGGTCTTTAATCGCCGGTGGCATTGTGTTGTTGCCAGAGCGCGATGTGTATGTGCAACGTATTCCAAAAAGCGATTCGGTCTTGACCATCGGGCCAGTGGACTATTTGTTTTTTGCCCGCAAGTTAAATTGGATTGATGTGTTGGCGGTGTTATCGCTGACATTGGCGTTGGGTGTGCCTGCGTTTTTATGGCTACGTCCTTTGGTACGTCATGCCCGAGAGTTGTCGGTGGTGTCACAGCAACTGGGCCAAGGGCATTTTTCTGCCCGTGCTCATCTGCCAGAGAGGTCACCTTTGGCTGATCTGGCACAAGCCATTAACCACATGGCGCGCAGTATGGGTGAAATGGTGCAAACCCGAAAAACGCTGATTGACGGCATTTCGCACGATTTACGTACACCGATTGCACGCCTGCGTTATCGCTTAGAGGCCTTGCGCGGCACCACTCCCGACCCGCTGGCGCAAAAAATCATGCACCAAATTGAGCGCGATTTAGACAACTTAAATGAGATGACCGAGGAGTTGTTAATCTTCAGTCGTCTTGATCAACCCGAAATGCACCTTGAACGGCATCCGGTGGCGATGTTGCCGTGGTTAGAGCAGGTGTTAGCTGAGTTGAGCTGGCAACAAGCACCGCCTACCATTCAAAATCTCACAGGAGAAGACGACCCGATTGCTGCTATCGATACCTATTACATGGGGCGGGCGGTGATGAATTTGGTGAATAATGCGCGGCGTTATGGTGAATCGGCGGTTGAAATTCGCCTCGTGCAACAGCAGAGCCACACTCAGATTTGGGTTGATGACGATGGGCCGGGGATTCCTGCCCATGCGCGTGAAACAGTGTTGCGGCCCTTTGCCCGTCTAGATGAAGCACGCAGCCGCCATACCGGCGGGCATGGTTTGGGGTTGGCCATTGTGCAGAAAGTATTGGAAGGCCATCAGGGGCAGGTATTGATCGAGGATGCACCGTTAGGTGGAGCACGGCTGATTTTGAGCTGGCCGGCAGAAGTGATCGAAAAATCTGCATCAGGGGCTTGACATCACCTCTAAAGCGTTCTAATATGCACTCCTCGATTGGCGAATTAGCTCAGTTGGTTAGAGCGACGGAATCATAATCCGCAGGTCCGGGGTTCGAGTCCCTGATTCGCCACCAGAATTTAAGAAAAGCCCAGCACACGCTGGGCTTTTTTGCGTTCTGCGTTTCCTGCCGTCTGTTTCCTTAGAACGAATGATACAATCCGCCGTGGTATAGACCATCGAAACTGGTCTTGTTAATTGATATCTTCTCAAGGATTTTGAGCATGAGTTTGAAATGCGGCATTGTGGGTTTGCCTAATGTGGGTAAATCAACGCTATTTAACGCCCTCACAAAAGCCGGCATCGAAGCGGCAAACTATCCGTTTTGTACCATTGAACCGAATGTTGGCATTGTTGAAGTGCCCGATCCTCGCATGGCTGAGCTGGCCGCGATTGTCAAACCACAAAAATTACAACCCGCGATTGTTGAGTTTGTCGATATCGCTGGTTTGGTTGCTGGCGCTTCGCGTGGTGAAGGCTTAGGTAACCAGTTTTTGGCCAATATCCGCGAAACTGATGCCATTGTGAATGTTGTGCGCTGTTTTGATGATGATAATGTGGTGCATGTGGCCGGCAAGGTTGACCCGATTGCTGATATTGAAACCATCGGCACTGAGCTGGCGCTGGCGGATTTAGCCACAGTGGAAAAAGCGATTATTCGCGATGGTAAAAAAGCCAAGTCGGGCGATAAAGAAGCGATCCGATTGATTGCCATTTTAGAAAAAGTCCGCGCTCATCTCGACCAAGGTTTGCCTGTGCGGAGTTTGTCGTTAGAAGCAGAAGAAATCGAGTTGTTAAAACCATGCTGCTTGTTAACGATCAAACCCGCAATGTATGTGGCGAACGTGGCAGAAGATGGTTTTAGCGATAACCCCCATCTCGACCGTTTGAAAGTGTTGGCGGCAAAAGAAGGTGCGCCAGTGGTGGCCTTGTGTGCGGCGATGGAGTCGGAAATTGCCGATTTAGATGATGCAGATAAAGCGGAATTTTTGGCGGAAATGGGTTTGGAAGAGCCCGGCTTAAATCGTCTGATTCGTGCTGGTTATGATTTATTAGGTCTGCAAACCTATTTCACTGCCGGTGTTAAAGAAGTGCGTGCTTGGACCATCCACAAAGGCGATACCGCGCCTCAAGCCGCCGGTGTGATTCACACCGATTTTGAGCGTGGCTTTATCCGCGCCCAAGTCATCAGCTATCCCGACTTTATTCAGTTTGGCGGCGAAGCCAAGGCCAAAGAAGCCGGCAAAATGCGCGTCGAAGGCAAAGAATACGTTGTGCAAGATGGCGATGTGATGCACTTCTTGTTTAACGTTTGAGTCGCCAAGCCGTTTTCCTGATGTTTCATAGAGTCTCTGCAATTCCTCCCGCGATTTCAATCGCGGGAGGAATTGCACTATGCGTTTTCTGTCCGAGATAAAGGCGGAGGAATGATGGCCGCAATCAGGAGAAGAACATGAGCCAACCCTGGCCGTACCCCGGCGCACGCTGGTGGAAGTTCGATTTCCATACCCACACTCCGGCCTCCAGGGACACCCGGGCATGGCCGGCCGCCATCGGCATGTCGAATGAGTTGACGCCGCAGGCCTGGCTGCTCAAGTACATGGCCGCCGGAATCGACTGCGTGGCGGTCACCGATCACAACAGCGGTGAGTGGATCGACTCGCTCAAGGTGGCCTATGCGCAGATGAAGCGCGAGGCCGACGCCGGCACGCCACCTGACGGGTTCCGTGAGCTGTACCTCTTCCCCGGTGTGGAAATCTCGGTGCAAGGTGGTTTTCATCTGCTGGCGATCTTCGACACCTCCGCCACCAGTCAGACCATCAGCGACCTGCTGGCGCAGGTTGATTACCAAGGCACACGAGGCGACAGCGATGGCGTCACCCGAATCGGTGCCGCCCAAGTGGTGGAGCGCATTCTGGCGGCGGGTGGCCTGGCCATTCCGGCACACGTCGAAGGCGACAAGGGGCTGCTACAGGTCGAGCCTGGTACGCGAAAATGCGTGATGGATGCCAACACGGTCAAGGCTGTCTTGCAGGAACCCGGCATCCTGGCGCTGGAGTGGACCGTATCCTCCAGCCCCGTGCCGATGGTGCTGGATGAACTGAAACTGCGCTTTGCCAGCGTGGTGGGCAGCGATTGCCACAGCTTCCAAGGTACGGCTGTTCCGGGTTCGCGCTACACCTGGATCAAGATGGCGCGGCCTAGCTTGGAAGGCTTGCGTCTTGCGTTGTTGGATGGGCAGGAGGTGTCGGTCAAGCGCAGCGATGAAAGCAATGGCTTTGCGCCGTTCAATACGCCCGAGCATTTCATCGAGTCAATTGAAATTCGAGATGCACGTTACATGGGGGCGTGCGGAAAGCCTGCACGATTACCGCTCAATCCATTTTTCAATGCCTTGATCGGTGGGCGTGGCACGGGCAAATCGACCGTCGTGCATGCACTGCGCCTGGCCTATCGCCGTGAGAAGGAGCTGTCGCTCAGCTCAGAAGCAGGACAGACCTTCAAGCGTTTCAATCAGGTTGCCAGGAGCCGCAATGACGAAGGTGGCCTGCGGGCGGAAACCAGCCTCTGTGTGCAAGTGCAGCGCGATGGCATGCCCTATCGCCTGATATGGCGGCAGGATGGCCAAGGTCACGCGGTGGAGGAATGGGACGCCGTGACGGGCAGTTTCAAGCCTTCGGTCAGCCAGGCCGTCACCGAGCAACGCTTTCCGGTGCGCCTGTTCAGCCAGGGGCAGATCGCCGCGCTGGCCGGTGACAGCCAGCAGGCGCTGCTCAAGGTGATTGACGATGCGGCGGGCACGCAATCGCAGCAAGCCGCTTTCGAGGAAGCCAAGCGTGCCTTCCTGGCCGCACGGGCGCAGATGCGCGAGCTGGATGGCAAGCTGCAAGGGCGTGAAGCGTTGACGCTGGCCCTGCAAGATATTCAGCGCAAGCTGGCCCGCTTCGAGGGCGCCAATCATGCCGCGCTGCTGAAAAACTATCAGCGCACCAACCGGCAAAGCCGCGAGCTGGAACGCCAGTTCGAAGCCTCCGCCGAACTGGCAACCCGCTTGAAAGCACTTGCCGACGATCTGTTGGCGGAAGACTTGCCTGAAGGCTTGTTCGATACTCTCGAGGACGGCCCGGCACTGGGCATTGTCCAGGCGCTGCACGCCGCCATCGCCAAGGCGCAGCAGGACGTCGAGCGCGCGGCAAACGTGCTGCAGGAGCGAGGGCAAGTCCTGAGAAGTGAACTGGAGGCTTCGCCCTGGTTTGCGCGGATCGGCGCGGCCAAGACGGCTTACGAGCAGCTCAAGGCCGACTTGCAGCAACAAGGTGTCAGCGACCCCAGCGAGTACGGTCGTCTGGTGCAAGAAAAGCAGCGCCTGGAAATCGAGCTGAAGAAGCTGGAAGCCTTGCAGAAGCAGCACACCGAGTTGCGCGAGAAGGCCAAGTCGCTGCTGGAACAGGTGCAATCCGCCCGCCGCACTATCAGCGCCCAACGGAGCGCATTTCTGCAGGCAACGCTGCAAGGCAATCCCTTTGTGCGCATCGAACTGATCCCGTACAGCCGGGACGCGCAGGGCATCGAGCGCTCCCTGCGGGAAGTGCTTGGGGCCGCTGAAGGCAGGTACGCAGACGACCTGTATCAGGAACAAGAGGGGGCATCCCTCAAAGGGCTCGTGGCCGATCTGCTGGGCACGCTTGATCTGGTCAAGCAGCCGGGCGCATGGGATACGGCGGCCTTCGAGCAGGCGCTATTGACGCAGAAGAAACGCCTGTCGCAAGCCTGTCGCGGGCAGGCGGAGTTTGGCGGCTGGTTCAATAAATTCCTGAAGACGGAAGCCGACAAGCGCCCGGAATTCATCGATCACATTCTGTGCTGGTTCCCCGAAGACGGTTTGCGGGTGGAGTACAGCCGCAAGGGAGACGGGCGGGACTTTCAATCCATCGGCCAGGCTTCCGCCGGGCAGCGCGCGGCGGCCATGCTGGCCTTCCTGCTGGCGCACGGCAACGAGCCACTGGTGCTCGACCAGCCGGAAGATGACCTGGATAACCACCTGATCTACGGATTGGTCGTGCAGCAGATCCGCAGCAACAAGTTGCGCCGTCAACTCATCATCGTGACCCACAACCCCAACATCGTGGTCAATGGCGATGCGGAGTTGATCCACGTGCTGGATTTCAATCAACAGTGCCATGTGAAGCAAACCGGCTCTTTGCAGGATCAGGCCATGCGCCGCGAAGTCTGCCAGGTGATGGAAGGCGGCGAAGAAGCCTTTGAACGGCGTTACCAACGCCTGGGAAGAGAGGTTTGACATGTTCGACAACATCGCGGACTTGATCGACAAGATTCGCCTGGGAGAGGACTCGTATCTGGAGTTGAAGGAAGTCCGCTTTGCCGGCCAAAAGGTGTCAGCCCCCCATAAAGATTCGCTGGCCGATGAGCTGGCCGCTTTCGCCAACAGCCGGGGTGGTGTGTGCGTGCTCGGCGTGGACGACACCCGTGAAGTGCTCGGTATCCCGCTGGAGCGCCTGGACCTGGTGGAGGATTTCGTCCGGCAGATTTGCCTGGACAGCATTACCCCACCGCTCGCGCCGGTGATCGAGCGTCTGAGCCTGCCCAGCACTTCAGGCGAACCCTTCCCGGTATTGAAGATCGATATCACGGGCAGTCTGTTCGTACATAGAAGCCCTGGTGGCTATCTGCACCGCGTGGGCAGCGCCAAGCGCGAGATGGCACCGGACTATCTGGCGCGTTTGTTCCAGCAACGCAGCCAGGCGCGCATCATCCGCTTCGACGAGCAGCCGGTGCCCGGCGCCACGCTCGACGACCTTGCAGATGATTTGTGGCAACGTTTTGCCAGTCCGCGCGTGCAGGATGCGCGCGAGGTGCTGCTGGACAAACTGGCCATGGCGCGCGTCGACGCCGACGGCGCACTTCGGCCAAGCATTGCCGGCGTGCTGATGGCGAGCGCAGACCCCCGCCGCTGGCTGCCGAATGCCTTCATTCAGGCCGTGGCATACCGTGGCACAGAAGTGCTGCCGCAAGGCGACACGGCCTATCAGCTCGACGCCCAGGACATCACCGGGCCGCTGGATGCCCAGGTGCTGGCGGCTTGCCACTTCGTCCGCAAGAACATGCAGGTCTATGCCACCAAGAATGAGGGCCGGCACGATCTGCCGCAGTACGACATGACCGCCGTCTTCGAGGCCCTGGTCAATGCCGTTGCGCACCGGGATTACTCGATCCATGGCGCCAAAATCCGCCTGCGGATGTTTGCGGACCGGCTGGAGCTGTATTCGCCAGGCGCCATCCCCAACACCATGACGGTGGAGAGCCTTCCCTACCGCCAGGCTGCGCGAAACGAAGCTATCACCAGTCTGCTTGCCAAGTGTCAAGTACCCGACCCCGACAAAGAAATCACAGGGCGTAGCGCCATGATGGACAAGCGCGGCGAGGGGGTTCAGATCATTCTGGATCAGAGCGAACGACTGTCCGGGAAGCGACCGGTTTACCGGCTGGTGGATGACTCCGAGCTGTTGCTGGTGATCCCCGCCGCCGAGCCGCCCGCAGCAGTTGAGTGAGATTGATAGGATAAGGAAGCACCATGGCCAAGGCTGAAGCCAGCGTTGAAGAACTGGTCTCGATGATCGAGCGCGGTGAGCTGCGCTTACCGGAAATGCAGCGGCAGTATGTCTGGCGCTCCACGCGCGTGCGCGACTTGCTCGACTCTCTGTATCGGGGTTATCCCTCAGGGGCGATTCTGCTGTGGGAAACCGATGAGGCCGTGCCCCTGCAAAGCTTTGCCGTCAGCCAAAGCAATAACCCTTATCAGAGCACCCGCCTGTTGCTCGATGGACAACAGCGTCTGACCTCCTTGTCTGCCGTCATTCGTGGCGAGCCGGTGTCGGTGCGCGGTCGCCGTCGGCCCATCGATTTGCTCTTCAATCTGGAGCATCCCGACCAACTGGCCGTCGTGACCGAAGTGGATGAGAACGGCGATGACGCCGAGGTCGATGAGGAAGGCGAACTGGGCGGCGACGAGGCCGACGCCAGCGAAGACGAACTGCTGACGCGCTTCAACAAAATGACCTTCGTGGTGGCGACCCGGAAGCTGGAGCAGTTGCCGCAGTGGGTGAAGGTATCCGAAGTCTTCAAGACCGACAGCGATGCGCCTTTCCTCAGACGTGCGGGCATCAGTGGCTTTGATGATCCGCGTTACGAGAAATACAGTCAGCGCCTGGCACGGCTACGTGGCATTCGCAAGTACGTGTATCGCATGGACGTGCTGGAGCGAACACTGTCCTACGACGAGGTCACGGAAATCTTCGTGCGGGTCAACTCGCTGGGCGCCAAGCTGCGCAGCTCCGATCTGGCTCTGGCGCAGATCACGGCCAAATGGCGGCACTCGTTGCAGACCTTCTTGGACTTCCAGAGTACTTGCGCCCAGAATGGTTTCGAGCTTGATCTGGGTTTGCATCTGAAGAATTTGATGGCCTTTGCCACCGGGCAATCCCGTTTTCTGACCGTCGGCAGCCTGACCCTAGAAGTACTGCAGCAAGCGTGGAGAGAAGCCTGCGAGGGGATGGAATTTGCCCTCAATTTCGCACGCAGCAATCTGGGTATCGACAGCCCTGCTTTGCTGTCATCGCCCTTCTTACTCGTGGTACTGGCTTACTTTGGACACCGCCGCGACTATGCTCTCAGCACGGAAGATGCGCAGCAGTTGCGCTACTGGGCCTTGGCCGCCAATGTCAAAGGCCGTTTCTCCCGAGGTTCCAGTGAGACCATTCTGGATCAGGATTTGGCGATCATCCGCAATGGCGGCGGCGTCAATGAGCTGATCGACCGGCTGCGTCTGCAGTTCGGCCGTCTTGAGATCACGCCGGAAGAGCTGGAGGGGCGCAACCAGCGCAGTGCGCTGTTCAAGACCATGTTCCTGGCATTTCGTGCGGCAGGTGCCAAGGATTGGCGCAGCCACCTGGCCATTGCTCTGGACCACTCGGGCAGTCAGCACCGCTTGCAGTTTCATCACGTTTTCCCCAAGGCATTGCTGCGCGGCAGCTACACCCCTCGCGAGGCCGACGACATCGCCAACCTGGCTTTCATCGGTGGCAAAACCAATCGTGCGATCAGCGACAAAGCGCCTGTGACCTACCTGTTGCCGCTGGTGGCACAGCACGGTGCAGCACCATTCGCAGCACAGTGCATCCCGGTGGAGGAGGAACTGCTGGCACTGGATCACTACAAGGCGTTCTTGCAAGAGCGCCGTAAACGAATCGCGGCGGCACTGAATGCTTTCATAGAACCTCCGCAAGGAAACCCCTGACTTGAGTCAGGGGAGGAATTGGGCTATCGTCAGTGCGTCGCCGGTATCCCTCTCGTGGCATGGCGGCAAAGCCGAATAACGGGGGATTGTACAAACTGCCGTTTGTGCAACCGGCCTTGTAAATGACCGGAATATGGCGGGTTTTCCTGACCACAAAGCTTCTATCTTTAGACGGGAGTTGATTTACCCATGCGGTCGCTTGAGCTGTCAGCGCCACCTTGTTGCCAAACAGTGACCCACATGTCGCCACAATGCTGCCGCCATGCGCAGTGTTGCCGCCCTGTGCTGCTGGCGGGTGAGAGCATGCCGCACAGGGCATGCCTGCTCGGTGGTGGGAGACTGAACTGACATGGCCAACCCTCGCTCGCTGGTCTACGCGCTTTACACCCATTGGGACACTGTGGAGCTTTTGGTGCGGCTGTCGCGCGAGTTTGCCGTGCTGACCAGCGATCAGGTGTTGAATGGCATTGCCAAGGTATCCGGGCAACGGGATGCCGAAATGCAGGGTGCGGTGCTGCGTGCCCTGGTCAATGCGGACATCCTGCAAACCTTGCCGCGTAGCAGCGATCTGCAGCTCAATGCCTATGTACTGGAGTTCGTGCGCTGCCTCACCCGTGAACATGAGCTGGGCCTGGCTGCCGTACTGCAGGCTCGTGTTGCAGCGATCCGTGAAGCCACCGAAGCACTCAATGAAGGGATGCTCGGGGCCGATATGGATCGCGCACGCGGGGCAGCCAACAAGCTCGCTGAGCTATTCCGCCAGATCAGCTTGCAACTGGATCAAGACCGCCACGCACTGCTGGAACTTGCCGAAGACGCCAAGAGCGCCGACGCCAGCATGCCCATCGCCCAGCGCTACCGGCGTGTGCTAGAGGCCTATGACCACTACGTCGAGCCGATGAACCAGATGATGGACACCGGCCCGCAAGGCACGTTTTACCGTTACCTGGAAGACGCCGAGCGCTCGCTGGATCTGGCCTTTGAGCAGCTGTCGGTTCAAGGCGGGCTGTACTCGCATCGCCTGCAGCTCAGACAGGTGGCGCACCAGGCCAAGGAGCTGCGGCGCTTTGGGCGGCTGGTGGCGCAACAGTGCGCCGATACACTGCTCCCCTTGCGCGAAGAGCTGCGTCAGCACAACGCACTGACCAGTGCCATCAGCTTGCTGTTGGGACAGGTGCGCAAACGCGGCCTGCGTCGCGCACTGTTGCGCCCGGCGGATGAGACCGCACTCCCCGTCTGGCGCAATGAGCGCGGTTTCAAATTGCAATTGGGCGATGAGGTACGGGCGGTCATGGCCGCCGCACGCCAATACCAGCCGCAGGCGGTGGCCTTTCCGCAGGATGAACCCGGCGATGGTGTTCCGTTGCTGGAGCAGGTGGACGAAGCCGCTATTCGTGTGCATCTGGCCCGCAGCCTGCCGGTGGAAAATCTGCTCGATTGGCTGCACAACCATTACGCCCACCTGCAGGATGCCACCCTGCTGCGCCTGTTCCATGACCTGCAACATGAGCCCGGCTGGCAGTTCGAGGCGGCCAGCCTGCCTGAAAAAACCACGCTGCAGACGATTCGCGTCCTGCATCACCCTCACCGCGTGAGTATCCCGCAATGACGATCCCACACGCTCTGGCAGCCGCCCTGTCGCAAATGCCGGCATTGGCCGACCTGTTCCGCCTGTTTCTCTCCGGCAAACACCTGAATCGAATGGCCGAGCCCGCGCTGTGGGCAGAGCTGGAACAGCACGAGGCCAGCTATGTCGGCTTGTTTGCCGCACTGGGGTTTGAGCTGCGCCTGGATGCCAGGGGCTTTGCCTGGTTTCACAACAGTGACGCCAACAGCAACATCGGCAAGATCAGTCGCCAGCTGGCCTTGCTGTTCATGGTGATCTTCGATGCCCAGGCCAACGCGGGCAAGGCCCTGCAGCGCTTTACCGATTGGCTGATCGACAGCGCTTGGCTGGCCGAGGTCTACAAGCAACAGCAAGACCTGCTGGATGCCGAGGGCCTCAACCCCGACGCCCTTGTGGAGCTGCTGGGCCGCGCCTGCAACCTGGGCTTTGCCATGGCAGAGCCAGCGGGCTGGCGACTGCTGCCCGCGGTATGCCGCTACCTCGATCATTTCGAGAGCCTGGCGTTGACGGCCAAGACCGATGGCGACGAAGAGAGCACGCCTGCAGCGAAAGACTGGACTGCGGATGCACCAGACGACGAGGAGAACACCTAATGCAGTACGGCTTCCAACGTCTGGTCCTGCTGGGGAGTGCAGGCTACTCGCGCGCCGAGCTGCCGCTCGATGGTGCGGTTTCTCTGGTAGCGCCCAACAATACCGGCAAGACCAGCCTGATCAATGCCCTGCAGTTTCTGCTGATCATCGACCGCCGCCGTATGGATTTCGGGGCGCACGATGTGGACAAGAGCCGGCGCTTCTATTTCCCCAACAACAGTGCCTATGTGCTGCTGGAGGTGTCGCTGCCGGAGTCCGGCACCGTAGTGCTGGGTTGCGTGGGCAAAGGGGTGAGCTTCGAGTACGAGTATTTCGCCTATGCCGGGCCGCTGAAGGTCGAGGAGTTCTGCCTGCCAGATGGCACCTTGGTGGCACAACCGCAACTGGGCAGCCATCTGGCGAGCTTTGGGCGCCGGGTGTTCAGCTACAGCAGCAGCGAATTCGCCGACATGATCTATGGCGGGCGTAGCCGCAAGCTCGCCAGTCAGCAGGACTTCTGCGTTTTCCGGCTGGAGCATGCCAGCGATGCCAGCGTTTTTCAGCGGGTGCTGACCCGCACGCTGCGCTTGGACAAACTGCGCTCCAGCGAGGTAAAGGACTATCTACTGCAGATTTTCCGCCGCGATCTGCCGGATGCCAGCATCGACTTCAAGGCGGAGTGGGACAAGGCCTTCGCCGAACTCAACGCCGAACGCAGTCAGTACCTGGCCGCCGTACGCCTGAAAGACACTCTCGCTGAACTGGAGCTCAAGCACAACGCCCGGCTGAGCCTGCGAGGCAAATTACTGTGCTGGCGGCCCATGATCGACGAGGCCTTGGGCCAGTGGCAACAACATTACGAGACCCGCCAGCAAACCTTGCAGCATGAGTTGACGCAGTGCAATGCTGAGCTGCAGCGCCTGCGCGAACAGGATATGCAGTCGGCTGGCGAGAAAAAAGAGTGCGAACTGGAACAACGGCAGCTCCGCCAACAAAGCGAACAGTTGCACGCGTTGCAGCAGCGTTTTGCCTTGATCCCCGACCGCGCCTTGCTGGAAGCGCGCCGCCACGAGTTACTGGCGCAACGGGATGCGTTGGTGGTACGGATCGGCCAGGCACAGAGCCGCACGCCAGCGGCCATCGAGCGCGAGCTGGCCCGGATCGAACGGGAGTCAGCGCAGCTGGCGCAGGAGTTGCGCACCCAGGGGCAGAACCTCTATCAGCAACTGGCCGGTGTCGTATCTACGGAACAACTCAACGCGCTGAACAAGGTGCTGGCCAAGCCGGTACTGACCCTGGGCAACGAAGATTTCCGTCTTGATGGCAAGGCCCTGCTTGCGGCCTTGGTCGATGCGAATGCCGGGCAATTCAGCTTGCCTGGCCTGCAACTGCGGCTGGAAGCTCTGCCGACACAGTATCAGCAACGGACCCTGGCGGAACTGAGCGAATTGCAGCAGGAGTTGCAGCAACAGCAGGCTCAGCTGCAAGAACAATTGGTTACCGCACTGGCTCTGGAAAACGTTAAACAGCAACGCCAAGCGCTAGAGCAGCAACTGACCGAACTGGATGCCGAGTTGCGGGACTACACGCACATGCAGGACTTGCAGCACAGCGAGGCCGAGCGCAAGACGCGGCTGCAGACACTGATGAAAAAGCTCGCCGAACTCGGCGCCAGTCTGGCACAGTCGGCAGACCGGCACCGTGCTCTGGACCAGCAGCGGCAGCAGCGGCAACAGGATCTGTCCACCTTGCAGCAGCAACACCGGCAGATCGAGCAACGGCGTCATCAGCGCATCGACCACGAAGGCCCCTTCACCTGGCTGGCCGATCTGCCGCATAGCCCTTGGTTGGCCCAGCCCGAGTTCGCGTTGGAACAGCTGGCCGAGCGCCTGCAGACCTATCAGGCCGACTGCCGCCAGTTGCTGGAGCTGGATGAGCAGATTCGCTATCTGCTGGGTGAAATCCATAGCGGCGGATTGACCAAATATCAGTTTGTCGGCGAACCGGAAAGCGAGATTG
>NZ_JBSQVP010000025.1:0-34697 GCF_055136605.1 Aquaspirillum sp.
ACCCAACCTACGTGGCTGATTGATTCGGGTTAATTGGTGCATCGCCCTTTCAGGGTGATGCACCCTACGCGGCTCTGTGCCGTAGGTAAAAGTTTATCCGTACGGTGCCGTCACCCCGCAGGGGCGACGCACCAATTACTCAAATTACTCAAAACGCCACACAAATACACCGCTTCACCCCTACCCCCGCTTGTCCCACCGCGACATCATCGCCCTATCGCCACACAAATATGCTAAAAAACCGCCCCCGAACCTTATTACCGTTCAAAAAATCATCTTTCTATGTCAAAAGTCATCCTACTCAACAAACCCTACGGCGTGATTTGCCAATTTAGCCCATCACCCCCCCACCAATCCCTAGCCGACTACGTCCCTGTGCCAAAAGTTTATCCCGCTGGCCGCCTCGATACCGATAGCGAAGGCTTGGTACTTCTCACCGATGATGGCCCGTTACAACATCTGATTGCACACCCCCGTTTCAAACAAGCCAAAACCTATTGGGTGCAAGTGGAAGGCATCCCCTCGCCACAACAAATTAGCCAACTACAACAAGGCGTCGATTTAGGCGACTTTGTGACACAACCCGCCCAAGCTCGACAGATCGCAGAACCCACGCTATGGCCACGACAACCGCCGGTGCGGTTTCGCAAAAATATCCCCACCTCGTGGCTAGAAATCATCTTGAAAGAAGGCAAAAACCGCCAAGTGCGGCGGATGACTGCCAAAGTTGGGCTACCCACTTTGCGCTTGGTTCGGGTTGCAATTGGCGAATTACAGTTAGCAGATTTGCCCTTGGGCGCATGGCGCGAACTTTCCGACAGCGAGAAACAAGCTTTATTGCCACCTGCCCCATCCAAGCGCGTGAAACCGTCACCCCCTCCTGTTAGACAAATACGATGGACAAACCGCAAATAACCTTAATTTGTTCAGTACAAAAATAAGACAAATTTCTTGACAAAGGGTCAGGTGGGGCATAAATTGATCTAAATCAATCTGCTTTGCGGGAGTCCCAGAATGTCTGCTCGCGTGTCTCGGCCAAATTGGCAACGTCTTAGTTGGTGTGGTGTCGCACTGTTTGGTGCAGCTTTATGGTGGAGTGGCGAGAGCCTCGCCGCCTCACCAAAATGTCCTGCACTACTCGACCACCGTTTCACCACCCTACAAGGTGAAAAAATCAACCTGTGTCAGTACGCAGACCGCCCGATTTTGGTCGTTAACACCGCAAGCAAATGTGGCTACACACCGCAGTTTGAAAAACTAGAACAGCTCTACCGCCAACATCAGGGCCGTTTGTTGGTGGTGGGTTTTCCAAGTAATGACTTTTTGCAAGAGTTAACCAGCAATAAAGAAATCGCTGACTTTTGCAAGCTGACCTACTTCGTGCAGTTCCCGATGATTGAAAAATCGGTTGTGCGGGGGCCGCATGCGATGCCGTTCTACCAACAACTGCGTACCGCCACCGGCGAAAGCCCACGCTGGAATTTTCACAAATACGTGATCTTGCCGCAGGCAAGCAAAGTCTTGAGCTTTGGCAGTTCTGTCGAACCTGATAGCGCCGCTATCCAAAATGTGCTGCGGCCTTATCTTGCTGCGAGCTAACCCTCTTGTGACTCACTCTCCATTCTTTTGCAAGGAACTCACACCATGAGCGCACTGGAAATCCTCCCTGATGTCCAAGCCACGCAGCAAGACTTTGGCCTTGCTATTGACCAAGTCGGTATCAAAGCTCTGCGTTTTCCGGTTTCCATCGCAACGGCAAGCGGTGCCCAAAGCACGGTGGCTACCTTAGATATGTATGTTTCGCTGCCATCCGATCAAAAAGGCACTCACATGTCGCGCTTTGTCGAACATATCGAGGCTTTTGATGGCGCGTTTGACTTTGCCAGCTTTCAACAGTTTTTATCCGAAATGACGACGCGCCTTCACGCTGCTGACGGTGAGGTTTGCATGACTTTCCCCTACTTCATTCGTAAGACCGCGCCGGTCTCGGGGGTGCAAAGTTTGTTGGATGTGCAAGCCAGTTTTACTGGTCGCTTGAGTGCAGCACAGGGATGGCAGTTTGAATTAGAGGTCAAAGCCCCAGTGACCAGCCTTTGTCCTTGTTCCAAACAAATTTCTCGCTATGGCGCACACAATCAACGCTCGGAAATCACCTTGCGTGTGGCGTTGAATGCAGCGATGTCGATTGAGGAATTGGTCAGAATCGCAGAAGAAAAAGCCTCGTGTGAAGTCTTTGGTCTGCTCAAACGCCCTGATGAAAAATGGGTGACTGAGCGTGCCTATGACAATCCAAAGTTTGTCGAAGACTTAGTCCGCGAGATTGCTTTGGCGTTACGCGAAGACAGCCGAATTGATCGTTTTGTGGTGGAAAGCGAAAACTTTGAGTCGATTCACAACCACTCTGCCTTTGCCCGCGTTCGCTGGCAACGGCCCTCGGCGAGTGTGGCCGCATGAGTACAATTTTAATCACAGGTGCCACAGGTGGGATTGGCCGTGTCTTGGCACAGCAACTGTACCAACAAGGCCACCAACTGTTATTGCTAGCGCGGGATGAAAGCAAGCTGGCGCAATTGGCGGCAGAGCTGGGGTCAGAGACTGCTTACATAAGCGCGGATTTAACTGTCAGTGGTGCAGCAGAACAGGCCATTCAGCAACTGGCTGAACACCATCCGGTGATAGACGGTTTTGCACATTGTGTTGGTTCCATCAGCTTAAAACCGCTGCACCTGTGTCGTGAAGATGAGTTTGAAACGGTGTGGCGGCAAAATGCCTTTACTGCGTTTAGCGCGCTGCGCGCTTTCACTGCCTTGGCCTTAAAGCGTCGCCATCCTGCCGCAGCGGTGTTGGTGGGCTCGCTGGTGGCGATGCCGCACAGTGGTTTCCCTAATCATGAAGCTGTAGCCAGTGCAAAAGCTGCCGTGGCTGCGTTGGCGATGAGTGCCGCTGCCAGTTATGCCAATAAAGGTATTCGGGTAAATACGGTGATGCCGGGCTTAACGCGGACGCCATTAGCTGCCCGTTTCTTAGCCAACCCAGAGGCCGAAGCGCGGATGCAAAGCATGAATCCATTAGGACAAGTGGCCGAGCCAGAAGATGTTGCTGGTTTGATGGCTTTCTTATTGTCACCAGCGGCGCGCCATATCACGGGGCAAGTGATTGCCGTGGATGGTGGTCAAGCCAGTTTACAACGTCCAGCTGTCTAACCTCACCAGCGGAAACGGCGCGTGCAGCGTTCTCCCTGATTGGGCGGTGAAAACCGCCCTTTTTTGCTATGACACATCACAAACTGACCTTGCCGAGCAAAATTTGTCTATGCTGTGGCCGTCCTTTTTTCTGGCGTAAAAAATGGGCCAAAGTATGGGACGAGGTGCGCTATTGTTCGACTCGTTGTCGCCAACAGCGCCGTGCTTAGAATTCGTGGCGCGGGCCACGTTCTAGTAATTGACTGACGGCAGTATGAATACTGACCGTGCCAGATAAAATTGCACACACGGTTTCGGTGATTGGCATATCCACCTGTAGCGCCTGTGCCAGCCGTTGTGTTTCATAGGCGGTTGCGACGCCCTCGGCAACATGACCGAGTTCTGCCAAAATTTGTGGCAAGGTCTTGCCACTGGCGAGGGCTTGTCCAACCCGACGGTTGCGTGATAAATCGCCAGTGCAGGTTAAAATCAAATCACCCATACCAGCTAACCCCGACAGCGTATGCGCTTCACCTCCCAAACGGCTGGCTAAACGTGCCATCTCTGCCAATCCTCGGGTAATTAACGCTGCACGGCTATTCATGCCGAACTGCAAACCATCAGCCATACCTGCCGCAATCGCCATCACATTTTTTACTGCACCGCCGATTTCGACACCAATCACATCGTGGCTGGCATATAAACGCAAACGGGAATTGTGTAAAGCTTGGGCGGTTCGGTCGGCAAAATCGACATCATGCGAAGCCAGCACTAAGGCCGCCGGTAAATCGGCTGCCACTTCTTTGGCAAAGCTAGGGCCAGACAACACACCAACAGGCAAATCGGCGGGATAACACTCAGCAACCACTTGATGCGGTAATAAGCCGGTGTTGGCTTCAATCCCTTTACACGCCCACAACAGCGGTTTGCACTGTTGTTGCTCTACCAGCTGTTGCAATGTCGGGCGTAACCCTGCCATTGGCGTAACGACCAACAGCAGGTCTGCATCACTCACCGCTGCCGAAAAATCAGCACTGAGAGCAAGTGATGGCGGTAAGAGCGCACCGGCAAGATAGCGGCTGTTTTCACCTTGTTGTGCCAGTTGTGCGATATGTTGTGCATCACGTGCCCACAGGGTCACCTGATGTTCTGGATGCCGCGCATAAGCGATGGCGAGGGCCGTACCCCACGCACCAGCACCGAGTACGGTTAAACGCATTTACAGACCCCAAAAAAACTGAATGCGGGCATAACCGCTGACACCATCACGGTGTTTCACTTTGACCCATCCCCCTTTGGGTGGCTCTATCAGCTCTAAAACACCGTCTTTTGCCACAGTGAATAACAGGGGGGCGGTGGCTTGTGGTGCTTGGCGGACTTCGGCTTGTTCCGAGGTTACAACAACAGTGCGTTGTTTTAGCAAGTCAGGTGTTGCAATCCAAGCAATACCGCCGGACGCATCGCGTATCCGTGACCAACCATTTTGTTCTGCTAACACTTCTACCGGATAGCCACGGCTGACCACGAACAGTTTTTTTGCTGAACTCGCCGGCGCATCGTAGAGGATGCTGCCATGTTGTTTGACCGAGCGGAATTCTAGCGCCGAGGCCGGCATCGCCAGCAGCAGGGCAAATCCCCCTGCTAGGCCAGCGATTGACACCCGTTGGCGTGCTTTACGCTTCATTGCTAGCTTGAGCGACACGTTGTGCGTACAGCGCATCGAAGTTGATGGGCGACAATAAAACAGGTGGGAAGCCTGCGCGGTTGACGACGTCAGACACCGTTTCACGTAAGTAAGGGAACAGGATATTTGGGCATGCCACACCGAGGATAGGATCTAATTCTTCGGCTGGAATATGACGAATTTGGAAAATACCCGCTTGGGTGGCTTCTACCAAGAACATGGTTTTGCTGTCTGCCAATTTGGCGGTAACGGTGACAGTGATCGAGCTTTCGAAAATCCCTTCTTCCAGCTGTTGTGCACCCAGATTCAATTGCAGATCAATTTCTGGGGATTCGCGCTCCAAAAACACTTGTGGTGCATTTGGAATTTCGAGCGACAGGTCTTTGACGTAGATTTTTTCAATCGAGAAAGTGGGTTGCAGCTCTTGTTGTTCGCTCATGGCAAAGAAAACTTTCTAAAACAGCGGCCCGCAAAACGGGCCGATAGGTGAAAAAAGAAGGAGATTTGAGAATAACAGAAATTGCTGTTAGCGTGCATTTAGGCGCTTAACAATACGTCTAATTTCCCTGCCCGATCCAGTGCAGATAAATCGTCATAGCCGCCAACATGGGTATCCCCGACAAAAATCTGTGGCACAGTACGACGACCTGTTAATTCCATCATCGCTTCACGTTGTGTTGGGTCTAGGTCAACGCGAATTTTTTCAATATCACCCACCCCTTTTTGTTGCAACAAACGTTCTGCCATCTGGCAATAGGGGCAAACGGCGCTGGTATACATGCGAACTTTAGCAGTGGCGGTCATGGTGCGGTTTCCTTTTCCTCGGTGAGATAAGTCATTAGTCTATTGCAGACCTTGCACATGGGGATGAGAGTAAAGTCTAGCAAGATGCTTTAGGCCTCCCAAGGATCAATCTCTAACGACCAGCGTAAGCCATGACCATAGGCACGGGCATATTGGGCCAGATGGGGACGGAGTGCTTGCATCACAGCGCGCAACGGGTTGCGGTGTTCGGCTTGCCACAATAAATGGGCTCGTTCTCGATTGGCTAAGCGAGTCATCGCAGCGGGTTGCGGGGGGAATAAATAGACTTCCCCTTGCGTGTGCCAATCTTGATAAATCTGTTCTAAAAAAGCCAAGGCCGTTGCCAGCTGTGGGGCATCAGCACGCAACAAGGCTTGATAACAATACGGCGGCCAACCGAGTTGTTGTCGTTCTTGCAAGAGATGTTGGGTATACCCTCGGAAATCATGTTTTACCAAGGCTTGATACAGGCGGTCTTGTGGCAATTGGGTTTGAATTAACACTTCACCACGTTTGTCTGCCCGTCCGGCTCGTCCTGCCACTTGGGTTAATTCAGCGAATAGGGTCTCACTTGCTCGATAGCTGGCGCTATACAGCGCACCATCGGCATTTAATACCACAACCAAGGACAACGCCGGAAAATCATGTCCCTTGGCCAACATTTGTGTGCCAACCAAAATATCTAATTCATGTCGGGCAATTTTACCCAATAGTGCATCCCAGCCACTTTTGCGTTGCATGGTATCGCGATCAATACGTGCAATACGGGCATGGGGGAAGTGTTGTTGTAATGCTTCTTCCAGTCGTTGCGTGCCTTGTCCTAAGGGACGTAAATCCACATTGCCACAGCTGGGACAGGCAGGGGGAATCTGTTGTTGGTGGCCACAATGATGGCAGCGCAGCCGCTGTTGTGGTTTATGCCACACCAAACGGGCAGAACAACAAGGACATGCCGCCAGCCAACCACATTCACCACACGCCAATGCTGGGGCATAACCGCGACGATTGACATACACCAAACTCAGTTGGCCCTGCTGCAAGCGGTGGTTGATGGCGGCCAACGCCGGTGGAGAGAGACCGGCATCGAGTGGCTGTTGCCGAATATCGACCAGTTGCACGTTAGGCAGAGGGGCGCCGGAGGCGCGTTGATTCAAAGCCAAATAGCGATAACGACCACTTTGGACATTGGCGAGGGTTTCGAGGCTTGGTGTGGCCGAACCGAGCACAATCGGTATCTGGGTTTGCCGAGCACGCCAGACGGCTAAATCGCGTGCCGAATAGCGCAGCCCTTCCTGTTGTTTAAAAGAACTGTCGTGTTCTTCATCAATGATGATTAAACCGAGGGCTGGTAGCGGCGTAAATACTGCCAATCGGGTGCCAATCACCAATTGTGTCTGTTGTTGCCATGCGGCAACCCACGCCTGTGCTCGTTCGCCTTCGGCCAGTTGGCTGTGCAAGCTGACCATCGGTGTGTGTGGAAACCGATGCCGAAAACGCGCTTCAAGCTGGGGAGTGAGACTGATTTCAGGGACTAACACCAACACCTGTTTACCCTGTGCTAACACCTCGGCAATACGACGCAGATAGACCTCTGTTTTGCCACTGCCGGTGATGCCATGTAACAGGGTCACGCTAAAACCGGTGGCTGTCTGTTGTAGTGCTTGTACGACATCCGTTTGTGCGGTAGTGAGGGTCGGCTGTGGGCCAATGACCAGCGGTGGGGTTTCACCCGTCGCCGTGTCCACCACGCTCACCCATCCCTGTCCCTGCCATTTTTCCAGCAACTTGGCTGCTGTTGGGTAATGTTGTTTAGCGTGAGACAGGGATAAAGGCTGTTGTCGCAACACATCAAGTAAGGCTTGTTGGCGGGGGGCGCGCGTTGAGCAGTGGGCAGATAATTTGCCAGCTTCAGTTAAACGATAGATCGGGTCGGTTTTTGCCTGCCATGCCTTGGGCTGCCGCAAACGCGTTGGTAAGGCGGTGAAGAGTGTCGCACCGAGGGGATATAAATAGTAATCGGAGGCAAATTTGACCAAATCCAGCCAAGCAGTCGGTAGCGGCGGCAAATCGTCTAGCACTGTCTGAATGGGGCGCAATTTGACTGGTGGCTCAAGGCTACCGGGCCCCATCACCACACCACATAATTGGCGGGGGCCAAATGGCACCACCACCCGCTGCCCAATTGCCAAGGCAGCCGAGGTGGTGTAATCAAAACAACGATCTAACGGTACATCTAACGCCACCTGTACCGTGTAGGGCGTGTCAAACAAGGTCATACAGCGTGATAAGGGCGGGAGAGACGATGCACTGCTTCGACCAAAGCCGCGGCATGTTCTGGTGGAACGGTTTGGCCAATACCATGACCGAGATTAAACACATGACCATGACCGTGACCATAGCTTGCCAAGATGCGTGCTACCTCGCGCTCAATCGCAGCAGGTTGAGCATGTAAGGCAACAGGGTCAAAATTGCCTTGCAGCGCGACTTTATCGCCGACTTTTTGTTTGGCCACAGCAAGATCGGTTGTCCAATCTAAACCAATGGCATCGCATCCAATCGCGGCAATGTCTTCAATCCATTGCCCACCGTTTTTGGTAAACACAATCACCGGTACGCGGCGGCCTTCGGCCTCACGGGTTAAACCACTGATAATCCGCTGCATATAAGAGAGTGAGAATTCACGATAGGCAGCATGACCTAAAGCACCGCCCCACGTATCAAAAATTTGTACCGCCTGTGCACCAGCAGCAATTTGGGCGTTTAGATAATCCGTGACGGTATCGGCGGTGACGGATAAGAGATGGTGCATTAAATCTGGCCGATCATAAGCCAAGGTTTTCACGCGGCGGAAATCGTCCGAACCGCCGCCTTCGACCATATAGCAGGCTAAAGTCCACGGACTGCCGCTAAAACCAATCAATGGCACTCGACCTTGTAATGCGCGGCGAATGCTGCTGACCGCATCCATAACATAAGCCAACTCGGTGCCAACATCGGGCTTGCTGAGCGCCAAAATCGCTTTTTCATCACGCACGGGCCGCCCGAATTTAGGCCCCTCACCTTCAGCGAAATACAGCCCTAACCCCATTGCATCAGGAATCGTCAGAATGTCAGAGAATAAAATTGCTGCATCAAGGGGAAAGCGTTCCAGCGGTTGTAAAGTCACTTCGGTTGCCAATTCTGGCGATTTGCATAAGGCCAAAAAGTGGCCAGCACGGGCACGAGTAGCGCGGTATTCTGGCAAATAGCGCCCTGCTTGCCGCATCATCCAAATGGGGGTGTATTCAGTCGGTTGACGTAACAGGGCACGTAAAAAAGTATCGTTTTGTAGAGGGAGCATCATATTCTCACGATAAAAAAATTGGCAGAAACGACAAGTATAACGGTTTCGTGCCGTTCAACACTCGCCAGTCAAGGCAAGACAGACGATAATGCCGCACTTGCTGTCTTTATGCTTGGCAGCCCATTTCGCATTGCCGGTGGCTGGCAATGGCGGAAAGACATAACAAGAGGATGATCAAGATGCCTGTGCCCGGTCTCTCACTGAATGAAAACCATGCCAACGAATTGGTATTGACCTATACGCCGGTTGACGGTGCCGATGTGCCCCGTACCGACCCCATTAGCTTGTTGCGTTGGGTTGAACAACAGGGTTATGCCGGTTGGAAAATTGATGAAAATGCGCTGCGGGTGGTGGTGCAGGCGTTTAGCCAAGAGGCTGGCTTTTCTAAAGTCATCGGGCAAAAAATTGATGCCCATTATGATGTCACGGTGGTGCCTGATCGTCTGACGGCTTATCTCAAAGTTTCCCCTGCTTGGGGCGGAAAAGTCGCTTCGCCACAAGATGCTGTGGTTGCTTTGCAAAAAGAAGGCATTAGCTTTGGTTTAGATGCTAAAGCGGTGTTGAATGCTGTGCGTGACCAGATCGGCGAAATGGTGCTTGTCGCTCAAGGTCGTGCTCCCGAGAAGGGCAAAGATGCGTGGTTTGAGCCTTTGGTAAGTGTCAATCGTGAACGTCATCCGCGCATGAATGAAAAGGGTGAGGTCGATTTACGCGATCTTGGTGTAATTCCAACGGTGGCGGAAGGGGCGCCGGTGATGCAACGGCATCCGGCTACCTTAGGTGTCGCAGGCAAAAATGTGTTGGGCGAAGATATCCCGCCGCCGCCCGGTAAAGACACTCGCTTTGGCAGCCGTTTGCAAGGGGTAATGGTTGATCCAGAAAATCCCAATTTGTTGCGAGCGGCAGTTGCTGGTCAGCCAGTGTTATTGCGAGATGGGGTCAATATTGAACCTGTGGTCAAAATGGCAGTGGTAGATATCAGCACCGGCAATGTCGATTTTGTTGGCAGCCTGACGATTACCGGAGATGTGCAAAGTGGCATGAAAATCAAAGTCGGTGGTGATGTGACGGTTGAAGGCACGATCGAAGCAGCTGACATTGAAGCCGGCGGTAATATCATTGCCAAAGGTGGGATTATTGGCCAAGGGGCGCACGGTGAAGGCGATGCCCCTGCACCACGCATTCGTGCAAAGGGCAATATCCGCGCTCGGTATGTCGAAAATGCTATTTTGATTGCTGAACAGTCAGTGTATATCAGCGAAACCTTAATCAATTCCGATGTAATGGCGATGAATCGGATTGAGGTTGGCAAAAAAGGCACCAAGAAAGGTTACATCATGGGTGGCTATATCCGCGCCACACAGGGGGTGAGTGCCGATTTTTTGGGGGGGCCGGGCAGTGGGCATACGCGTGTGTCGGTGGGAGTGAATCCTTTGTTGCAACAGATGATGGAAGCAAAAAAACAGGCCATCGCAGCAAAGGTGCGGGAACATGCCGACCTCAGTAAATTGATTAAATTGTTACAGGAAAAACCTGATAAACGCGAGATGTTAGACCGAGCGCGTAATACCTTGCGTAAAGTGTCCGAGGAAATTTCCGCTGCGATGGAAGAGGAACGTGCTTTGTTATCTGAAGCCAAGCTGGCAGATCAGGCCGATATTGCAGTGCGTGAAGGTATTTTTGGTGGCACCACGGTTACCGTCGGGCGCCGTTCAAAATTTATTGCAGAAGATTGTGGCCGTGGCGTGTTCCGTCTCACCGAAGGCCAATTGGTCTATGCCGAGAAGAAAAATGGCTAAGAAATAGTGCAGTATGGCGGATAAGCACAGCATATCCGCCTAATCTGTTTGTGGCCGGGGGGCAAGGGGAAGCCGTACCCAATCCCCTGCTTGCACCGAGCGCAAATTGCCATCGGCGGCGGTAGCAACGGCTAACAAAGGCTGTACTTGAGTGACGGTAACACTGCCAACAATTTGTTCCGCCAATCCTAATGGATCAGCCGTTGTCGTAGCGGCCAGAGGGAAAGTTCGTGCTTGACGATAGACTAACAGCGTATCTCCAACCGCTAAGGACGATTCTCCACCCGCAGAAAGATAAAACTGGCCTTTCTCAATCCGCAAAATTCGTGCTGTAAAAGGCAAACATGAGAGCGCTTCTGTCATGTGAGCGGCCATCTCGCCGAGCCAATCTTGAATCTGTGCTGGCTTGGCTTCTGCCATATCGTGGGTAAATAGCTGCCGCCACAGCACATTCCCCGTTAAGCCATCATGAACCCACATCTCCCATTGCCAACGGCGTGCAGTGGGTTTTTGCATCAAGACCGGTGCAGCCCAGTCACGTTCTTGTTGTGGTGCGGCATCTTCACCCAATAGCCAAGGACCAATCCGCCATCCCCGTCCACTCACACTGGCATCCAGAATGCGCCCTGCCACAATAAATTGTGCGTGATGTTGTGTTGCTAACTGGCGCGCTTGGGCATTGCCGCTACTGGGGTGTGAATGGGCATCGTTCAATGGACTCCATTGCGCCACCCCAACTGTACGAAACCATCCAGTGCTAGCAAGTTGATGGCCAAACCAAGTGGGCCAGTGAGGTAAGTCCGAGGCTAACTCATTCCCTCCTCGATCAGGTGCCGGCGGCCAAAAAGGGGTGATTAACACGCTGCGGCGCAATGGCTGTTTATCTTGCCCAACACAACTACCGCCAAAATCAGGGGCAAGAGTAAGGTACAGCAAATTGTTTTCTTGTCGCTCGGCGATAATGGCCGGCCGATCAAACAGCGCACGGCCACGCAATTTCCCTGCTTGATAGGCTGTACCATCACTTTGTAGGGTTTCGCTGACCGAAATTTGGATACCAAGACGGCGATTGCGTTCGCGTAGCGCATCTTGATAGGCCATTTCACGAGCCACAGTTAGCCCATATTGCAGTGGTGCCACGCCAGTATCTGCGCGGGTACCACTGCATAGCACACCTAGCAGGGCAAACAATACTGTGGTGCGACAAGGAAAACGGGACAAAGTAAGCATCAATGGGCGAGGTAGTAGTTACCCTTTACCGGGGTAGCAGCAGAGGTCTTCTTTACGGTGTTGTCTTGCATCGACTGATAGGCCATTAAGAATTGGCGGTAGAAATCGCGATCAATTTCAATTTCAGCCCGTGCTTCGTAGCTACCATCACGATTTTTGCTGGTGGAAACGACATTCACACCACGCAAATAGGCATCCACATAGGTACGGAAACCATCATGTTTCACCGCCATAGATTCAACCGTACTGTTACCCACCAAGCGTAAGCCTTGAACTTGTTCAGCAATCGCACGATATGCATCTAATTTTGCGGCACGCATTCCCAGCAGGTGGCGCTGAGTGGTGCTCAGTCCTTTGGTGGTTGGCCGCGCGCCATAACCAACGACACTGACTTTAATTGGTTTATAGGCGTTTAAGTCTGGTGCTGGTGGTACAACAACCGAGCCCGGCCCAGCATAGCCGATGGCGCTGTTATCAGTGAGCACTTTGTTTGGTGTGACCTGTACTGGTTTATCGACATAAACCACAGGTGCAGGGGCGGGATGATGAACGCAGGCGGCCAACAGTGAAACCGCAGTGGCACAAGTCAAAATACGTAACATAAGCACACACCTCGAAAAAACAAAAGACGATACGATATACGGATATCGTGATGCTGTCGAATCACTCAAAAACGTGCAATCGCGGACGAATCGAGTTCTCCATCACCTTGAGCCACCAAACGATCAATTTTTTCTTGAACCAATTTGGCTGCAGGTAAGGCAACGTTTAACGCTGCGGCAGTGTTTGCCACAATCCCCATGTCTTTTTGATGTAATTTTGCCTTGAATCCGGGGGCATAGTTATCATCAATCATCCGTTGACCATGTATGTCTAAAACACGACTACCAGCAAAACCACCTAGCAGCGCCTCGCGTACTTTCGCAGGATCTACACCCGCTGCGCGTGCTAATTTCATGGCTTCGGCTGCGGCTTCGATATGAATCCCAACCATAATTTGATTACATGCTTTAGCAATTTGGCCGGCACCTGACTCGCCAATATGTGTGATACTGCGTCCCATTGCTTGTAAAACCGGCATCGCTCTTGCCAATGCCTCGGCCCGCCCACCGACCATAATGGTCAAGGTGCCCTGTGTGGCTCCCACCTCACCCCCCGAGACGGGTGCATCTAAAAAGTCTACCCCTGCTGCCGCCAGTTTCTCGGCAATTTGACGGGCAGTAAGCGGATTGATCGTGCTCATGTCAATGGCAACGAGGCCCGGATGTGCTCCAGCGATCACCCCTTCCTCTCCCAACATCACGGCTTCAACATCGGGGGTATCTGAGACATTAGAACAGACTACTTCAACCTGTCGTGCAACCTCTGCGGGTGATTGGCAGAATGTGGCACCTGCAGCAACCAATTCAGCGGCACTCTCTGGGCGACGGGCATAAACAAATAAGCGATGTCCGGCTTTAAGTAGGTTCAAAGCGCAAGGGCGTCCCATGATACCAAGACCAATATAACCAACATTCATGTTTAGGAATCTCCTCGTGGTGGGGGTGGCATGACAGGAATAGGGGGTAGAGCACTGTCATTACCGGCTTGTCGTTCAAGAAAATAGACAAATGCCAATACTTCGGCAACCGCTTGGTAGAGCTCGGGCGGAATATTGCTATCTAAATCCACTTGCATCAGTAGATTAACCAACTCCGGCGATTCATGAACAAAGACCCCCGATTCTTTTGCTCGATCAATAATCCGTTCGGCCAATTCGCCCCGTCCTTTAGCAACCACCCGTGGTGCTGTTTGCCCTGAACCATACGCAAGGGCAACGGCGGTTTGACGTTTATAGCGTTGGTTAGTCATGCGAACCCCGGTCGATTTGGAACTGGTTCAGTGACAGGCCGGCGCTTAAAAAGCCTTGTTGGAGTCGCGTGCGATGGGTGTCGATGAGTTGTGCGACATCACCTCGCTCGGTCACGAAATGTAATGACACGCCCTGTGGCCCAACGCTTAAACGTGCTTCCACACCGCCAAGAGAGGGTAAGTCCATCGCAAGACGGGTGTGCCAAGTCCTTTCTTCTTCGCTGCCATAGGCTTGGCGTTCTTCGGTACGTTGTTCTTCCGGTGGCTGTTCAATTTGCAGGATAAAAGATTGCCCCGGCCACAATTCACCCTGAAAAGCGACTTGTCTAAATTCGAATACGTCGAGTTGTTTTGACACAATTTGTCCAAGCAGGGGACTCATATTGACAGAGCTTGACTCTTTATTTGCACCCTTGCCCGCAAGGTCGGCCAGTTTATTGGCTAATAAAGCTTCATCAATCGTTTGACCTTCGGTAGGTTTGAGTAAATTGAGGATGGCTCGTGGCAACTCGGCCTTTGCTTGAGGTTGTTCTAATAACTCGGCTAAAGGACGTTCTCCTTTAAACCATTCTTTCAGATGCGATTCATAAAATAAACCGCTACTAGACACCAATTTTTTCAAGCCAGTTGCTAAGGTTTGACTGTCTGGAAGCGGTAAGTCTTGATTCGCACTAAGGAGTTGAGACACTTTGGCTGGGGTGTTAAATAGGGCTTGTGTTCCTGCCATTTGACTAGGCCAAGGTTTGGCAAGACTGGTTAATCGGGTGGTTAAATTAGCCTGTTTACCGAGTGCAGCCGCGCCAAAATCAACCACTTTCCCTGCGGCTTGATTGTTCCAATTCATGTCACGGCCAAAGGCCGTATTGCGTGCCGATAGACGAGGCTCTCCACTTTCTGATGGGAACTGACTGCGCGCTTGTAGCAACAGTGCTGATAAATAGCGTGTGGCACCGGACAGCGTGACACGGCTCATCGAGCGGTTAACGGGCTCGTTGGCCACCTCTGACGCCATGGTGAAGGTTAAGCGTGGGCCGACCGAGGCCACTTTTAACTTCATTAAAGAGCCCGGTTCCGCGCCAAGTGCTTGTTCACCACGGGTGCTGACGTTTAGTGTCAGTAGATTATTCTTTACCATCACCACAAAGCGGTTGTCAGGTAAGGTGTTGACAACCCTCGCTGTTACCTCTTCGCCTACCTTAAGTGAGGGTAAGCGTGGCGGGATGGGATTGACTTCAAGAAGAGGCTTGCCGACGTCTTTGACGAAGCGGGCCAATTGCACCGGATTGAGACCGGCAACGGAATTAACCTGTTGCATAAGAAAACCTCATCAAGAAGGGGTTCGGCGATATAAAGCCACAATCAGTTCAGCCTCTGAACGCGAGATACCACAGGCCTGTGCTACTTCTGCTGCCGCAACACCACTGCGGGCTAATTCAATTGCACGCCGATAGGGCGTGCTATTTGGATCAGGCACGGAGGGATCCACCACTTTGGTGCGCGGAGGTGGACTGATCGGTTTTGGTGGCGGAGGGATGTGGGGTGGTGGTGTTTCTGGTATCGACTCTGTCGGTGACGGTACCGGTGCTGGTGCGGGAGGAGGGGGATTGATCACAGGGTCAGGTATCGGCGAAATATCGGCCACAGGACGTAACACCTCTTCACGCATAGGGCGTCTTTCTAGGCGTTCTATCCGCTGTGCAAGGGCTCGCATGTCTTTTTGTAATGCAGTCATTTGTTTTTGTAATGTATCAAGATGAAGACTATCCAACTGTGACCGCCGATGTCGGCGTAGGAGTAGCCACATTTCCAGAGCATATAAAGCCGCAAGGGCCATCAATACCCAAATTAGATCAGACCAGGAAACCGCATGTTCCATATTGGTAATCCATCAAATAAAAGAATACACACGACTGCAAAAGCTATTTTAAGAAAGTCTAGGTGGTTTTAGGTGACTCTACTACTGTCTTGAATGCCGCTGCCTCTCACTGTTAAGCTGATCGTGCGTTGCTTCCCAAAGTCAATGACGTCTTTTCTTGGTGGGCGTAAACGACAACAATCGTGGCATTTTCGCATAGAAAACCGGCTTGGGTTGTGCGCAACTTCAGCAAAACTGCTAACTTTGATGCTATGGCTACCAACTCTATCTCAAGTTCTATTTTGCACGAGGCATGGGCGGCTTCCATCCAACGCCTTTCCAAACGAGAACAATTGCGCCGCGCTGAACAAGAAGTGTACCGGCGTTTTAGTGTCTTTAAAGCATACCAACCATTACAACACGGCATACATCATGATTTACAACAGGCGTTGCCCGTTTTTCCTCCTGAGGTGATTCAACGCGTGTTGCAGTGGCATTGTGCTCGTGTTCGCTATTTAAAAGCATTGCGTGCAGGTGGGGCGCGATATAATTTGGCTGGGGAAGCGGTTGCGTTGGTGTCTGATGAAGAACAGGCTCAGGCGGCAATCCGATTGGCAAGTTTAGATGAAAAACAGGGTGTTTCTTCCGCTGGTTTGGAGACAACGACAGTGAAGCAGTTTGCGCATGGTTTAACATTTTTGCCGGTGGAGGACATACCAGTACCTGACACCCTGATTTTCTGTGATATCACTGATGCTGAACCAACGGAAATCCCCACCACCGTCCCCCCACCAGCGCCGCTAGCCACAGCTTTACCTGTTGCCACTGCCTCGCCTTGGTTGGCGCAAGTCGTGTCTCGTCCGGCTTCTGCTCGTCCTCAAAAACCAAAGACGTACGCTATTGGCCAACGCCGGCTGGTTGCTATCAAAACAGAAAAAACGCTCATCTTGCAGCGTGTCACTCAACAATTGCGGCACGTGTTGGTGGATCTCGGTGGGGCGTGTCCACCGGGTCTGCCGCCTCGCCCAGAGCCTTTACCCTTGGCTTTTCCCTCGCGTCATCGGGTGGCACGCCAGATGACGCGACCTTTGCGTTCTCAATCGCGTGCGCGCCATGCCCAATATGCGGCCCAAAACCAACCGACCAGCATTAAACTGCCACCAATCGGCGTCAAATAAACTAAAGGCTTCCAGCCGGAAAGACTGTGTAGATACAGACTGCCAGAAAATAGAGTCGTGCCGATTAACAGCAGTAACGCACTTAGGTAAAAACGCTCGAATGCTGGCCGTTGGCTGGCGATTAGCCACAGTAAACCCGCACCCAAGCCATGCCAGAATTGGTAATTGACTGCGGTATGCCAATTCTGTAAGGCAGTCGCACTCAATTGGTGTTTTAAGGCATGGGCGCCAAATGCGCCCAGTGCGACGCCCACGGCTAATAAGAATAGCGTATAGGTGAGCACATAACGTTTCACAGTCCAAGCTCCTGCCATATCGTATCGATTTTATTTTTGGTGGCTTGATCCATCGTGATTGGCGTACCCCATTCGCGATGTGTTTCCCCTGGTAATTTGTTAGTCGCATCCAGTCCCATTTTGCCACCTAAGCCAGAAATGGGGCTGGCAAAGTCAAGGTAATCAATCGGCGTATGCTCGATCAGCGTGGTATCTCGTACGGGGTCCATTCGTGTTGTAATGGCCCAAATGACTTCCTTCCAGTCACGGGTATTAACATCCTCATCAACAATGACAATAAACTTGGTATACATAAACTGGCGTAGGAAAGACCACACACCCATCATTACCCGTTTTGCATGACCGGGGTATTGTTTTTTGATACTGACCACGGCCATGCGATAACTGCATCCCTCTGGCGGCAAGTAGAAATCAACAATTTCTGGAAACTGCTTTTGTAAAATCGGTACAAAAACTTCATTGAGTGCGACACCGAGAATTGCAGGCTCATCTGGGGGTTTGCCGGTGTACGTACTGTGATAAATCGGCTGCTGGCGCATGGTGATGCGCTCGATGGTAAACACGGGAAAATGATCTTGTTCATTGTAGTAACCGGTGTGGTCACCATAAGGGCCTTCCAGTGCAAGATCATTTGGATAGATAAACCCTTCCAACACTATTTCGGCACTTGCTGGGACCTGTAAATCTGATCCAATGCACTTCACCAGTTCAGTGCGACTGCCGCGCAGTAAGCCAGCAAATTGGTATTCACTTAATGTGTCCGGTACGGGTGTCACTGCACCTAGAATGGTGGCGGGATCACAACCCAAGACCACTGCAACGGGGTACGGTTGATCGGGAAAGCGTTGTCTAAATTCTCGGTAATCGAGGGCGCCACCACGATGTGCCAGCCACCGCATAATGACACGATTACGACTGAGTACCTGTTGGCGATAAATTCCCAAATTTTGTCGTTTTTTATTTGGCCCTCGGGTGACAGTGAGTCCCCAAGTGATTAAAGGCGCAACATCACCTGGCCAACAATGTTGTATTGGTAGCCGACTGAGATCAACGTCCTCCCCTTCCCAAATAATGTCTTGGCATGGCGCCTTTTTTACCTCTTTTGGTGCCATGCTGAGCACTTGCTTCAGTAATGGCAGTTTGTCCCATGCATCCCGCAGCCCTTTGGGGGGCTCTGGCTCTTTGAGATAAGCCAAGGTTTTGCCGATTTCGCGCAACTGCGCTAGATCTTCGGCTCCCATACCGAGGGCAACCCGTTCTGGGGTACCAAATAAGTTGGCTAACACAGGAATGTCATAGCAGGTGTTGCCATGTTGTGGGGTTTGAAACAACAAAGCAGGGCCACCTTGTCGTAACACACGGTCTCCAATCTCTGTCATTTCTAAAATGGGTGAAACTGGGCGTGAAATTCGGTGGAGTAACCGTTTTTTTTCTAGTAAATCGATAAAATCTCGTAGATCGCGATAAACGAATGACATTTTCTTATGGCTTCTCATGCGAAAAATAGGGTTTGATGCAGTGAAAACTGTCGTCAATTTGCTGCATTGAGTTCGCTGCTGTTTGATTTAAGTCATATCCACACCGGATTAGCGTCTGTTTTTTACAACAACAGGGTTTTTTTCATACTCTAGCTTGGGTAGAGTGCGTGCAGTTAAAAAAGTTTACCCTGCTTGACTGTGCGGTAGTAACCGCTTGGTGGCAAGTTTTTGAAAATCGTTTGTATCTTCGGAGAAAAACATGAAAAAAATCGCTCTCGCCCTCGTGGCTGGCTCGTTGTTCGCTGGTGTTGCTGCTCCTGCTTTTGCTGAAGCGGGTGATGTGTTGGTTCGTTTGCGCGCTATTAGCATCAACCCAGAAGAGTCTCGTACCGCCACCATCAACGCTTTGGGCGTGAATGTGTCGAACCAAGTGGTACCAGAACTCGACCTGACCTACTTCGTGACCAAAAACTTGGCTGCTGAATTGATCTTGGGCACTGCCCGTCACGAACTGAAATCTGGTGGCACCAGCTTGGGCAAAATCAGTCACCTGCCTCCAACTGTGACTTTGCAATGGCACTTCAACCCAGAAGGTCAAATTCGTCCATACGTTGGTGCTGGTCTGAACTACACCTTCTTCTACGACAATGACCTGAAATTTGCTGGTAAAAAATTGGACGTGGAAAGCGGTAGCTTCGGTGGCGCTTTGCAAGCAGGTGTTGATATTGGTGTGACCAAAGACGTGTTCGTGAACGTGGACGTCAAGAAAATTTGGATTGATACCGATGTGAAATTAGATGGTGCCAAAATTGGTAACCTCGGCATCAACCCATGGGTCTTCGGTGTGGGCGTAGGGATGAAGTTCTAAGCTTTATTTATTCCCTCTCGTTGTATCTTGCGGCACTGTTTTTTGGCAGTGCCGTTTTTTTTCTGTCATTTGTCGGATGGTGTTATGCCATGGTGTTGTGTTTTTTGTACACCTTTTCTGAAGATGACTTGATGTGTGTGTTTTTTGCAACACTGGCTTAAACACAAAAATGTTTTTTTAAACATGATGTTATGTGTTTTTTGTTTGCTGCAGTGCTTTGATTGTCGTGTTATGACTTGGCCGGCGTTGGTGTTTTTGCAACGATGACCGCTATATTGCACTGCAAAGACTGGTGTTCGTGTTGCGCTGGTTTTTCTCAAGCTGGGCTGTGATGTTGCCAGCTTTGTCCAACAAAAATTAAGGATTCTTGCGATGAAAAAGTTGATTGCGATTGCAATTGCTACTTTGCCAGCTGCTGCAATGGCTGACGTGGTTCTGTACGGTAAATTGGCTGCTGAAGTTGGTTACAACAAAACCTTGGGTGATTCCTTTGTGAACGCACCTAACGGCGACTTGAAAGGTGGCATGACCGTTAACATGGTTGACACCTCTCGCATCGGTTTCAAAGGTTCTGAAGACCTGGGCAATGGCCTGAAAGCGATTTGGCAAGTTGAGCAAGGCCTGAGCTTTGATGACAACTCCACTGGCAACCGCTTCGCAACCCGTGACAGCTTCATCGGTGTTGAAGGTGGCTTCGGTAAAGTGCGCGTGGGTCGTTTGTCCACCTACCAAAACAGCGACATGGAACAAGTTGATCCATGGATGTACGGTTCTGCCAAAGGCAGCGTAAACGGTTTGGGCATCTTCACCCGTACCGACGGCCGTGTGAACAACGCTATCCGTTACGACAGCCCTAACTTCGGTGGCTTCACTGTGTCCGCCCTGTACGGCGCTGACGAAGTGCGCGCTTACAATGCTGGCGAACGCACTGACAAAAACACCGCTAACTTGGCTGTTGCTTACAGCAACAACGGTGTCTTTGCCGCATACAGCTACTTGCGCTACGGCGATGCCATCAAGAACAACGAAGCTGGTCACGGCCATCGCGTAGAAGCTGGTTACGATGCTAACAACCTGTACGTGGCCTTGGGTTACCAGCAAGTTAAGAGCGGTTCCGATGCAAGCTACGGTGCTTACACCGGCGCTTTGAATGGTGAAGTGAAAACTCGCGAAATGGCATTGACTGCTTCCTACACCATCGGTGCAATCACGCCTCGCGTGTCCTTTGCTAAAGGTTGGGATATGAAGTTGGATGGCAAAGAGTTGAATGACTCTGGCTACAACCAATTCGTGATCGGTGCTGACTACGCATTGTCCAAGCGCACTGCTGCTTACGTGTCCTACGGTCAAGTGAACTGGGACAGCAACATTGCTAAAGATACCGACAAAGAGCAATCTTTCGGTGTTGGCGTGCGTCACAACTTCTAATTTTTTCCTCGCAAGAGGGTTAAATTAAGAATGAAAAAAGGCAGCTTCGGCTGCCTTTTTTGTTGCGCTTGACAGCGACCTATCCTCCTCACGATACTGCTGCAGTCTTTATTCTTTACAAATATCTACCTTGGACGACATTCCTTTATCCACGCTTTCCTTAGCTTTGGTATTGTTATTATTATTCTCTGCCGGTTTCTCTATGTCAGAAACGGCAATGATGGCAGCCAATCGCTTTCGCTTAAAAAATAAAGCCACACAAGGCCATCGTGGTGCAAAATTGGCGCAAACCCTATTAGCGCAAACGGATAAGTTGCTAGGTGTCATTCTGTTAGGCAATAACTTCGTTAACTCCGCTGCTGCCTCTCTCTCAACAGTGATTACTTTTCGACTATTCGGTCAAAATGAAGCCGCACTCGGTATTGCAACGTTAGGCGTTACCTTTGCCATTCTGGTTTTTTCCGAGGCAACACCAAAAGTGATTGCTGCAACGCATCCCGACCGAATTGCTGTCGTTGCAAGTTATCCGCTAACTGGATTGTTAAAACTGTTTTATCCGGTCGTTTGGTTTGTAAACCTATTTGTTAAGGCAACCATTCGTATCTTGCGTGTGCAACCGCAACCTGAAACACCCATGTTGACCCCAGAAGAGCTGCGGGTATTGGTATTGGAGTCGGGACAGTTTGTTGAGAAGAAACACCAAAGTATGTTGCTCAACCTATTTGAGCTGGAGAATCAAACAGTCGATGATGTGATGGTGCCGCGTGGGCAAATTGAAATGATCAATCTTGCAGATGAGATGGATATCATCGACCACCAGTTGCGGACTTGCCACCATACGCGGTTATTAGTGTGTGAGGGTAATCAGGACAATATTGTCGGTATTTTGCATGCCAAAAAAGTTTTGCATCTTTCTAGTGAAGATCTCAGTGTTGATGCTTTACGTTCTGTTTTGCGTGTGCCTTACTTTATCCCTGCAGGCACACCACTCTTTACTCAATTGCAAAGCTTTCAAGAAAACCATCGCCGAATTGCGATTGTGGTGGATGAATATGGTGAGCTACTCGGTTTAGTCACCCTAGAAGATATCCTAGAACAACTCGTTGGCCGTTTTACCACTCAAGCCCCTGCTCGTGACAATCGATTATTAGCCAAAGAAGATGGCATGTTAGAGGTTGATGGCACAATACAGTTGCGAGAACTGAATCGTCTGTGTGGGACAAATTTCCCTCTCGATGGCCCCAAAACCTTGAATGGTTTAATCCTCGACTATTTTCAAGACATTCCCGAAGTGGGGACCTGTTTCAAACGCTATGGTTGTGTATTTGAAATTCTGCAAACACATGAGCGTGCCGTGAAACGTGTCAAGCTGATTCCCTGTGTTCGCTGATGTTAGCTTTGGCCTGTGTCCTTGGTTTGCTGTGCGGTAGCTTTTTAAATGTCGTGATTTATCGGCTACCGCTGATGCTGATGTCGCCCGAAGGCACGACTCGCTTCAATTTGGCGTGGCCACCCTCTCATTGCCCAAACTGTCAACACCGGCTGGTGGCCATAGACTTAATACCCATAGGGAGTTTTTTGGCGCAACGGGGACTGTGCCGCTATTGCCAGTCACCGATCTCACGCCGTTATCCTCTGGTTGAGTGTGCAACCATGCTTTGTTGGGGCGGCTCATATTGGTTCATTGCAACACCTGTGACTGCTTTCATGACAGCGCTGTTGCTTAGCCTCTTGTTTGCCCTCGCGATGATCGACATTCAGCATTTATTGTTGCCGGATGTTTTGACACTCTCCTTGTTATGGCTGGGGCTATTGTGGACTGTGCTGGGCCCAGATCAGCGTCTCTCGACACAAGAAGCCGTGCTTGCCGCTGCCCTTGCTTATCTTCTGCTATGGCTTGTTGCTCAGGGCTATTGGTTATGGCGAGGTGAGATGGGACTTGGTTTAGGCGATGCTAAGTTATTTGCGGCGATTGCGGCGTGGATTGGCTTAGAAAATTTGCCTTTGGTGTTATTATCCGCCTCGTCCTTGGCGATTGTGTATGGTGTGTTGTGGCGTCAACGACAGCAAACACCTTACATCCCATTTGCACCCGCACTGGCCTGTGCTGGGGCGGTCATCTATCTTTGGCAGCTTTTTTCTTATTCTCATCAGTAAAAGGAATCGCCCTTTGTTGTCCCCCGCTTCTTTACCTACGCTTCCCGTTCACCTTTGGGTCCTTGGTTTAACAGGGGGTATTGGCAGTGGTAAGAGTGCTGCGGCTGCGCATTTTGCGACATTCGGTGTCGCAGTGATTGATACGGATGTGATTGCACATCAGTTAACCTCTGCCGAGGGTATGGCAATGCCAGCCTTAGAAGCCGTATTTGGTCGTGAGTGTCGCTTAGCCGACGGGGCACTGAATCGGGCTTGGATGAGACAGCGTGTGTTTAATCAGCCAGAGGAAAAACAAAAACTCGAACAGGTTTTACATCCGTTAATTTTGACACAAAGCCTACAGCAGTTAAGCCAAGTGACGACACCGTATGCGGTGTTGGTGGTACCGTTGTTATTCGAGTTGGGGCATTACACCCCGCATTTATCGCGCACGCTGGTGGTTGATTGTGCCGAGCAGCAGCAAATTGAGCGGGTGCAACAGCGTAGTGGATTGACGGTTGAACAAGTGCAAGCCATTATGGCCAATCAATTGACCCGTGCACAGCGACTTGCTGCGGCGCAAGATGTGATTGACAATAGCAAAGATTTATCACACTTATTGCTGCAAGTTGAGCAGAAACATCACTATTATCTAGCGCTTGCCACGCAAGCTGCTTCCAGATTGTAGTCCGTCTCCTATTCTTTTCCTTTGGCCACGCAGTGATTTGCTTTGAATTTCCCCTCGCAGAAAAAATTCGTACCCTTTTGCGCCTAGAAGATATTTTCAAGCGCTTAGCGTTTTTTCAACAACAAGAACAAGGCCATGCGCATTATATTGCGCTATTGGTATTGTTTGAGTTGCTCGATTTAGCGGGTCGTTTAGATTTGAAATCTGAATTAGTGCAAGAGCTGGATAAGCAAAAGCATATTCTAGAAGGCTTGCGTGATAATCCCTTGATTGCAGAAGACAGTTTAGATGCCACTTTAGAGAGAATCGAGCAAACCTCCGCCCAGTTATTAGAAAATAGTGGCCGTTTGGGGCACCATTTACGCGAACATGAATGGCTCAATAGTGTGCGCCAACGCGCAAATATTGCCGGTGGCGTGAATGAATTTGATTTACCGTCGTTGCATTACTGGCAAAATTTAGCCAGCGCAGAACGTGGTGAATTATTGCAACAATGGGTGCAACCGCTTTTGCCGGTGAAAGAAGCTGTCGATATTCTGTTAAAGCTATTACGCCATCGCGGCAAAAAAATAGCCCATCTCGCCCCACGAGGTGCTTTTCAACAGATGTCTGGTGGGAACGTTTTTCACCTACTGCGGCTAGAGATGGCAGCAGACATAACAGCGATTCCAGAAATTTCGGCCAGTAAATATGCTGTCAATGTTCGTTTTATCACGCCAAATTTTGATGGAGGTGGGAAGCAAGTTATCGACCAAGCGATCCCCTTCACCATGACGTATTGCAAACTGTAAAGAGAAAATATGGCTGTGCGTACTGTATCGTGCCCGATTTGTCGGAAATCTGTCGTGTGGGAACCAGAAAGTCTATATCGTCCGTTTTGTTCTGAACGATGTAAATTAATTGATCTTGGTGCATGGGCAGAAGAAAAATATGCTGTTCCAGCGCAAGACGAAACACCAAGCCAAGAAGGTCAGCGAGAATAAAAAAATCGCCGTCATGTTGACGGCGATTTCTTTCTATCTGAAAAAACAAAAAAGCCCGCATTAAGCAGGCTTCTTTACTTTGGGGTGGCTGATGGGACTCGAACCCACGACAACCGGAATCACAATCCGGGACTCTACCAACTGAGCTACAGCCACCAGTGTAAACACTTTTGCGCCTTTGGCGCGCCCGACAGGAGTCGAACCTGTGACCCTCGGCTTAGAAGGCCGATGCTCTATCCAGCTGAGCTACGGGCGCTTTCTGTTGCCTGATGGTCAGGGACACCAGTCAGAAGAATTCTTGGTCGGGGCGGTGGGATTCGAACTCACGACCACCTGGTCCCAAACCAGGTGCGCTACCAGACTGCGCTACGCCCCGCCGATCAAGAGACCCGAATATTATAGATAAAATTTCGGGTTGTCAACACAAGTTGAGGCAAGATGTAAAAAAATGCGAAAATTCTGTTTTAGCCACCCTGAAGCGGATGCTTATATGACTGCCCAACTGATTGACGGAAAAACTATTTCTGCTGCTTTGCTTGATCGTGTTGCCGAAGGTGTGCAAACACGCTTAGATCAAGGTTTGCGCGCACCAGCCCTTGCGGTGATCCTCGTGGGCAATAATCCTGCCTCAGAAATTTATGTGCGTAACAAAAAACGTTCATGTGAAAAAGTCGGTATTCGCTCGCTGTCTTACGATTTGCCAGCCTCAACGACACAAGAAGCCTTGTTGCAGTTGGTTGCCACATTGAACCAAGACCCTGAGGTTGACGGCATCTTGGTTCAACTACCACTGCCTGAGCACATCAACCCAGAAACCATTATTGAAACCATCGATCCGAAAAAAGATGTAGATGGTTTTCATCCTTACAACGTCGGTCGCCTAGCGTTAAAAATGCCACTGTTACGTCCATGCACGCCACGTGGTGTGATGATTATGTTGGAACACGCCGGCATTGAGGTAAAAGGCAAACACGCGGTGGTGATTGGGGCATCAAACATTGTGGGCCGGCCAATGGCATTAGAGTTGTTGTTGGCTCGTGCTACGGTGACGGTTTGCCACTCTGCGACGGCTGATTTAGCCGCTGAAGTACGGCGAGCAGATATTATTGTGGCTGGCGTGGGACGGCCTTTCTTTGTGAAAGGTGATTGGATTAAACCCGGTGCGGTGGTGATTGATGTCGGGATCAACCGACTCGATGATGGCAAGGTGGTAGGGGACGTGGATTTTGCAGCGGCACAAACGGTGGCGTCGGCCATTACACCTGTCCCAGGTGGCGTGGGGTTGATGACAGTGGCGACATTGTTGCAAAACACCCTCGATGCAGCGAATTTACATGCAAAATAATTGAGGCTTATCCAGACATTGCCAGCGCGGCAGTGTCTGGTTTGCTGGTCTTTGTTTGATTTTTTTCACCGGATGCTTTATGTCGCACAAACATTCCGCCACTTTGTTGATCTGTTGTCCAGATCGCAAAGGCTTGGTGGCAACCATTGCTAATTTTTTACTCTCTTACAACGCCAATATTTTGCACGCGGATCAGCATCAAGATGCTGATGCCGGGTTATTTTTGATGCGGGTGGAGTGGGCCCTAGATGGGTTTACTTTGCCGATCGCCGATTTTGCGGCGGCATTCGAGCCGATTGCCCGCGAAAATCGGATGGAATGGAAAATGGCGCTGTCGGAAAACAAACCGAAAATCGCGATTTTCGTCTCCAAATACGAGCACTGCCTAATTGATTTACTGCATCGCTGGCGTATCGGTGAACTGCACTGTGAAATTCCCTTGATTATCTCTAACCACGAGGATTGTCGCCGTATCGCCGAATTTAATGGTATTCCTTACCATGTCGTCCCGGTTACACGGCAAAATAAGGTGGAACTTGAGCAACAACAGTTTGCCTTATTAGAACAACATGGTGTTGACCTGATTATTTTGGCGCGCTACATGCAGGTGTTATCAGAAGAATTTGTACAACGCTACCCCAATCGGGTGATCAATATTCATCACAGTTTTTTACCTGCCTTTGATGGTGCAAAACCCTATCATCGCGCACATGCTCGTGGAGTGAAATTGATTGGTGCCACCAGCCACTATGTGACAGAACAGCTGGATGAAGGGCCAATTATTGAACAGGAAGTCACTCGAATCTCTCATCGTGATGATGTCGATGACTTGATTCAGAAAGGACGTGATTTAGAGCGAATGGTGTTATCTCGCGCGGTGCGTTGGCATTTGGACAACCGCATTCTGTCTTACAACAACAAAACGGTGATTTTCGACTAATGTTTGCCCGACTTGTGCAAGATGCACTTGATTTAATGCGGTTTAGAGTCCGGCCAATTGGCCACTATCAATATCCACTTTCGGCAGTAATCCTGTGGTTATTGTGTTTGGGGTTGGCGTCTGCGCTGGTCGCTGACACGTTCACGGGTGGCATGGCCAATCGACTGGCTTTTTTTATGGCAGTCAATGTGGTTGAAAGCGGTCTGTTAGCGTGGTTTATGGCGTGGTGGTTGCGCCAATCTGGTTGGCAAGGCCAAGAATCTTTATTTGGGTTGGTGGTGTTGTCGCATACGCCACAATTGTTAGAGCCGCTGTTATTGGCCGTGCCGGCACCACTTGATAGCTTTTTGGCCTTTGGTTTGGCCGCGTGGGGCATCACCATTTTGGTTCAAGCATTACATCTGACCACCGCCATGACACGCGGACGAGTGATCGTTGGGATGATTCTGTTTATGCCGATAGCGGTGTTTGCACTCAGCTTAATGTTGGGCGCTGCTGCGCATCAGGGATGGATTAGCTTGCCACAGGAACTCACGACCCCTGAAACCGCGCCCACTACCCCTGCGCCAGCTGAACCTACCCCGCCGAATCACAGCGGGGTGATGGACAGTTAATCGTGGCTGTCTTCGTCATCACTAAAGCCACAAAAGACTTCACGCATCAGTTTCAAAACTTCTAATGTGCGTAAGTCACCTAAGCGATAATAAACCCGATTGGCGTCTTTGCGTGTTCGCAAGACGCCTTTTTCACGCATAACGGCAAGGTGTTGCGAGATATTACTTTGTGAGGTACCGACCTGTTCGACGATCTCTTGCACACTGACTTCGCGGTCTTGTAACACGGAAATAATTTTTAACCGCAGCGGATGTGACATTGCCTTCATGGCACGAGAGGTCTGCTCGATATGCGTATAGTTGGATGGCAAAGCCAGTCTCCGGTAAAAGGCTGTAAAAACCGTTACAATCGTAAGTTGTTTGGCTGTAAACATCAACAAGCCCTAATATTAACTACCGAATAGATTCTTGTACTATGTCGAATGTAACCCCTGTTTTGCTGTTGATTTTGGATGGTTTTGGTCATCGACTTGAGGGAGAGGACAATGCAATTCTGCATGCCCAAACCCCCAACTGGGATCGACTGCGCCGTGACTATCCCTATACAACTTTAGATGCATCTGAACACGCGGTTGGTTTGCCTTCCGGTCAGTTTGGTAACTCAGAAGTCGGCCATCTCAACATTGGCGCTGGACGGGTGGTTCAACAAGATATCAGTCGCGTTGACATGGATATTGAAACCGGTCAATTTGCCAATAACCCCGTGATTACCGAAGCGATTGCGACAGCAAAACGTCAAGGTGTTCTTCACATCATGGGTTTGCTGTCAGATGGGGGTGTCCACAGCCATGAAGCACATATCCATGCCTTAATCCAAGCCGCACACACTGCCGGTGTACCAGCGATTTATGTCCATGCCTTTTTAGATGGCCGTGATACCCCACCACGCAGCGCTCACACCTATCTTAATCGGTTAACCACCGTCTTGGCCGCGTGTCCTCAGGCACGCTTAGTCAGCATGGTCGGTCGTTATTGGGCGATGGATCGCGATAAGCGTTGGGAACGTGTCTTACCGGCTTATCAGCTCTTGGTAGAAGGTGAAGCTGCTTATCACGCCACAGATGCCACCTCGGCCCTTGATGCGGCTTATGCTCGCGATGAAAACGATGAGTTTGTGCACGCCACGGTGATTGGTGAACCGGTCAAAATGCAAGACGGCGATGTAGTGCTGTTTATGAATTTCCGCGCTGATCGTGCCCGTCAACTGACCACTGCGTTGACCGATCCGGCCTTTGATGCCTTTGCTGCGCGGCGGGTTGCTTTCTCTTACTTTGCCTCATTGACCAGCTATGGCGAGGCCTATCAACATCCGGTTGCCTATCCACCCCAAAAAATCCGGCAAACCTTAGGTGAGTATTTATCAGGTTTGGGCCTACGTCAGTTGCGGATTGCTGAAACGGAAAAATACCCCCACGTCACCTATTTCTTTAACGGTGGCGAAGAAGCGGTGTATGAAGGTGAAGACCGCATTTTGGTGCCATCGCCCAAAGTAGCGACATACGATTTACAACCTGAAATGAATGCACCAGAAGTTACCGCCCATATTGAACAGGCCATTGCTTCTGGACAGTACCACGCGATTATCTGTAACTACGCTAACGGCGATATGGTGGGTCACACCGGTGTGATGCCAGCGGCAATCAAAGCGGTTGAAACCCTCGATGAATGTGTGGCGCGCTGTGTCTCTGCGATGTTGGCAGCGGGTGGTGAAGTGTTAATTACTGCCGATCATGGTAACTGTGAACAAATGCACGACCATGCCCATAATCAAGCGCATACCCAACACACCTTAAATCGTGTGCCATGTTTATACATTGGTCAGCGCGCCGCGCATTTTGTCGGTGAAGGGGCATTGCGTGATATTGCACCAACACTTTTGGCTATGATGGGCTTGTCCCAACCGGCTGAAATGACTGGCCGCAGCTTATTACACTTTGATTGATTGCGAAGTTACTATGAAAAAGCTGCCTGTGGCGGTATGGCCTTGGTGTGTGATGGCCTGTTTAGGTAGCGGCATGGTCTCGATGACATGGGCAGCTCCCGGGGCGTTGCCCAGCTCTCCTGCTGCACCACAGGCAGACTTAAAAGATATTCGTCAACAGATTCAAACGCTGTCGAAAGAGATCAAAGAAACAGAGGAAGACCATAGCGAGGCCAGTGATGCTTTGCGGCAATCTGAAATTGCCATCAGTCAGGCCAAACGGGCGTTGGCTTCCTTGACCGAGCAAAAAGACCGTTCAGAGGGTGAACGCGGTCAGGTTCGACAGCAAATTCAAGACATTCAACAGGGGATGAAAGCCACTCAGGAACGGATTGCCCGTGTATTGCGTAATCAACACCGTGTGGGTGAAAGCGATGTCTTGAAACAATGGTTAGACCAAAAAAACCCCAATCAAAGCGCCCGTGAACAAGCCTACCAACACTACTTAGCACGGGCAGAACATCAAGTCATCAACCGTCTGCGCGAGCAATTAGCGGAATTACAACGTTTGTCAGCGCAATTGGCCTCTGAAAATCAACGTTTACAGAAGATTGCCGGCGAACAACAGCAACAGACACAAAAACTCGAAGCAGAAAAGCAACAGCGAGAGCAATTGGAAACGACCCAAAAACAATGGGAGCGTTTATGCTCACACAAGCAGCCGAAAAGCTAGAACAATATACAGAGGGTTTTGAGAAATTTAAAGCACAAGGATTAAGCGCAGGACAAGCTGTACAAGCTCAGTTTAAAGGAATGGATCTCTACTCGATTATGGGACTTTCAGATGTGAAAGGAGTGACAGAGGGTATGATTCAAGAGTTTGGTAACGTAAATGCGCTATCACGAGACACAACTCAAGAGCTCGGTAAGATGGCTGTTCACTTTGGTATTTCAGGACAAGAAGCAGCTAAACTAAACGCATCGTTGTCGCAGATGGCTGGTGAAACGTCAGAAACGGCAGCACACGCAATGGAGCACGTAGGTCATATGGCTGAGTTGCAAGGCATCGCTCCGGGTAAGATCATGAAGGACATGGCTGCCAACACTGGTACGATGGCTCTGTTTAGTAAGGGTGGTGCTGAAGGTTTTGGTAAAGCCGCAATTGAACTACATAAAATGGGAGTTGAGATTGGAACAGCTAGTAAAATGGCTGAAGGTTTGCTCGACTTTGAGGGTAGCATTAATAAGCAGATGGAAGCATCTGTGTTGTTGGGTAGAGAGATTAATTTAGATAAAGCTCGAGAGTTAGCCTTAAACGGCGATCTAGAAGGATCAACTAGAGAGGTATTGAAAAACATAGGAGGTTCTGCTGAGTTTGACAAAATGAATGTTGTTCAGAAAAAAGCACTTGCTGAAGCTGCGGGTATAACTGTAGAAGAGTTAGCTAAAACAATCGATGTTCAAGAAGAATCAAACAAATATTTTGGAGAAGGTGCAAGTATCGGAATGAACGCTTTGGGTTATCTAACCGAATACGGAAGCAAAGCAGCAGGGTTCTTCAAAGAAAACGGACTACTGATACTGAGCACACTACAGTTCCTTTCGATGGGGAACGGCTTACAAATGATAAGCAACGGCTTACTTATAGCCAAAAATGTTATACTTGGCATTGGACAAGGTATAATGATGTCAATGGTGTTTCTAGACAAACTACTACTAAAGGGGATTATTGGACGAGGAGCAGCTGCCACAGGAAACTTCGTTAAAGAGCAAGCTCAGGCTTTGTGGAGAAGAATGACAGAAAATACAATGTTTGGGCAGTGGATGGCTAATATGGCTGCCAGAAGAGCCGCTCGAATAACAGAAGCTGCTCAGGAAAAATCACTTGCAGCACAGAGCAAGGCCGCAGCTGCCGGAGGCGGAGCTGGAGGTGTTAGTAAGGGATTAAAGGGATTAGCAAGTGGATTGAAAGCAATGGGAACAGGAAAAGTGTTATTTGGCGCTCTTAACTTAGTAGTAGCAGCTCCAGCATTGCTACTCATGGTAGCAGCAATACCATTCCTAGGATTTATTGCTTTGGCGGGAATTGCTGTCGGTATGGGTCTTAAAGGATTAGCAGGAGGCTTAGGGGCATTAGCTAAACCGCAAGTTGCACTTGGTGCTGTGCTACTCAGTATGCTTGCATTATCGCTAGGAGCCAGAATCATGATGATGGGTATTGGTATCGGAATAGCAGCTGCAGGACTTTCGTTGATGTTTGAGCAACTAGCAAACATGCCAATTGAAAATATGCTATTTATGCCAATAGCTTTACAGTTAATGGGTATAGGTTTACTTACCCTAGGAGTTGCTGCTCTAATCGCTGGACCTGGATTATTAATGGTAGCAGTTGGATTAGGCTTAATGGTTCCTGGACTACTTGCCATATCCCTAATTGCATCTACTGGAGCGTTTGACACTATCAGTAGCGGACTAATCCAAATGTCAATGGCAGGACCCGGCTTAGGAATGGTTGCTCTGTCTCTAGGTGGTATAGCGTATGGTTTAGCAGGAGTTGCGGCAGCAGGACTAATGGCATTACCGATCTTTGCAGCATTAACTGCTCTAGCAGTAGTTGGACCAGCCTTAGGAGCTTTAGGTGGTATATTCGGTGGTGGTGGAGAAAAAGAAGATAAGATGGATAAGTTGATAGGAGAAGTACGAGAGCTTAAAGCAATCATGGCTCAAGGTGGCGTAATTAATATGGATGGCAAAAGAGTTGGCGATGTATTAAGACTAGGCATGACATCATCAGGAGTAAAATAGTATGGAAACAAACAAGCCATTTAAGACAATCAGCTTAGAGGAACGCCTTGCACAGAGCGTAATGGGAAAATTTGAACCAAAGCAACCCACGATCACCAATAAACCCTCTGTCAATCTAAAAGACAAACAAACATACAGTGAAAAGTCAGCAGCTCAGTTAAAGCTGCGCACACAGGGATTAGAAAAGAGTAGTCCAATTCTAAAACAGATGGTACGTACACTGCGAGAGCCGGTGTATCCAACTATCAGTGCTTTTCAAAAGACAGACATTACAGACAGAAAAGTACCGCAACCATACACCACTTTTCCAGCTACTATTCGTTTAGAAAACCGATTACAGCAACCACTAGACTCCAGAACAACTCATTTACCTAAGTATTTTTTAAGTGACACTTATAGTGGAATTGTAAGAGCTACACCATTCACAACGTCACCTCTAGCGAGTCAGATTGACATAGATCCGTATGGTTTTGGAAACAAAAAAGTCAGCACTTTTTATCAAAAACCGGATCCTAAAAAGGGAAGTCTTATATTGCAAACACTGGTTGGACCAACAACTCCAACCGACACACAGAGTGAGGGCATCACTATACGACCTGCAGTTAACGAATCAGTAAACGCCTTTATGCAAGGAATTGCTGTCACAGATACTGGACTTGCATCAACAACTGATATAAAAAAACCAGCAAACGAACTTATAATCTTAACAAGGCAGGGAGCAAGTCTAACCAACAACATACTACTATCACGAACACCAATAAAATCTGCAATAGTATCCAGCGACCTTGAGCAAGGTACTGTGAATGTTAAGACAGCAGTTGAGGTTAAAGATAATGCTATATTGCAGGGATTGCTGTTAAAGGATGGTGAAATAGCATCCAGCATAGTAACACCAACACAGCCACTACCAATTTCACAAGCACGAAATGGTGTTGCAAGGTTTCCACTAGAATCGCCTGCTACGTTTGAGCAATTACCCTTAATAGTAAAGCAGAGTACGTCACCAGCTATTAATGATAGCGGCCAACCTAATACACCAACAAATGCGTATTTGAGCATTGGTCCAATTTTGCAAAACCTAAACGATAACACACAGGCACTGCAATCAAATGTTACAGGGTATGACTCAGTTGGCGACCCTTTCAATTTTACACCAACCTATCACTCACCAATACTGAGGGTGATTGAATACGACACTGATCAACTACTAGCGCGATTTACTCCTATATTGAAACACGGATCTGCAACAGTTAGGCCATTTAATGTAGATATAAATCAAGGCGAGGAAGGACTTACAGCAGCACAAGTTGCTGTACAAGATTTACGTGCAACACCACAAAAGGAACCAAACAAGGAGCTACTCAACACAGGGAATAGTATTGACTTTGCTTCAGCACTTACACAAGCCAATCAACAGCCTCCGGTATCAAACTTTAGTGACGTTGATGTAGACTCATTCACAAACGTAAGCAATGTTCAGCAGTCAACATGGAGAAGCATTATTAAGGCGTTGGTAAACGGATCAACTATTGATGTAGATCGTTTAGTTAATTTTCCAGGTCCAGGACAGGGAAGCCTAGCACAATACAAGTCCTTAACTTATGGACAAATAAGGAGCGCAGCAACAAGAGCAGCTGCAAATAGCGGAATTAGTGCTCAAGCCGCAGCAGGACCAAATCCTCAAATTGGTGTAGGAAACAAGGATTACAAAGTACAAAATGTTCAGGATTACAATGGAAAGGACTACATATCAATTCGAATTAAAAGTACAACACTAGAAACTGCTGTAGTATTTAAAGCTTACCTAACATCGTTTAGCGATAGTTTTAGTACGAGTTGGAATGATGTGCAGTATGTTGGTAGACAAGAGACTGTAAAACAATTTAAAGGAGTAACACGAGGAATCTCGTTTGGCCTATCAGTACCATCATTTAGCGAGGTAGATTTGCCTATTAACATGAAAAAGATTCAAGATGCCATCAATATAACATCAGTAGCCAGCTATCAGTCATTAGCGGGTATAAGTTATCTATATGGCCCACTGTGTCAGCTAACAATAGGAGGTTTTTTTAAAAATGTTTTGCTTCAGTCATGGATGTATACAATTATATTCATAGGTCAAAGCGCATACACTTTTTTGTTGTATAGCTTATAACGCGAACGCACCGTCGAATATTAAAGCACTTGTTGAGCACAACATACATCCCAGTATTAAGTTCGCGTATACATTTAAATCTATATAGCAAAGCGCCTGTCTCTTATACACATC
>NZ_JBSQVP010000026.1:0-33681 GCF_055136605.1 Aquaspirillum sp.
ACCACCCCTTCCCTTCCCGAACAGGACCGTGAAACGACTCAGCGCCGATGATAGTGCAGATCCCTGTGTGAAAGTAGGTCTCCGCCAAGCCCCCAACATTAAACCCCCTGCTATCTTGTAGCAGGGGGTTTTGTTTTGCATAAAAAATTTTGTTGCAAAAATATGAAATTTTTTTGTTGTCACCTATTTACCATTAGTTTGCGTTAGCATAGCGTTCATCCATCACATGGTACGGTGAAACTTAACACCGGCAACTTGAAAGAGGGAACCTATGAATGCAGCAAAAAAAATCCGTAAGCTCATTGAGTCGGGTCGTGATCCACAACAAATGGAAGTATTAAAGCAGTTGGCGGTAGCTTTAGAAATGAAAAAGCTATTTGATATTAGCCAGCTGTATGAAATTGATATGCGTTATTTTGAGCTGGGCTTGGAATTGATGAACGATTGGCGTTTAGATCAACATTTAAATGCACGTAATCGTTTGACAGAACAAATTCTTGGCTTAACTGCAGATGTTCAAACTGATGGCAATATTGTCCAAGTTCAAACACCTGCAGAATTAACGCTCGAGTCCAATGCTACTGCGAAGCCAACTTAATTAGATTCTGAGCACGTCTAATAGCTCGGCCTGCATCATCAATAAACTTTTCGCATCATTTAACGCCGCGCCGGTGAGTAAAAAAGCATCTTCGGCGCGGCCTCCTAAAGTCATGATTTTGGCAGAATGCACACTGACCTTGTAGCTTGATAAGACACAGGCAACACGTGCTAATAATCCCGGTTTATCTCCCGCTACAATCGATAATACATACCCATCACCTTTATCATCAGCGCGAATATTAACTTGAGGATTGATAGGGAAATGTTTCAAATGGCGGTTAATGCGACCTTGTGAAGGTGGGCATAGCAAATCGCCACCACGTTCAATCGCATGAGTTAATTCAAACTCAATGAAATTGATCATCTCACGGTAGCTGATATCACCGCCATTTTCTGGTACAAAAACATGGAATGTATCTAAAGCGTATTTATGTCTTGTTGTATAGATTTTGGCATCGGCTATGCTGTAAGCGGTTTTATTAAAGAACAAACAAATCCGTGCAAATAAGTCTGGTTTGTCTGGGGTGTAAACCAAAACATCAATGCCTTCGCGATCATCAGACAATCTGGCTCTAACCAAAGGCTGTTCACTGCGTGCAAAGCGGTTTAATACCCGCGCATGCCAAGCAATTTCTCGTGCTTCATGGCGCAAAAAATAAACCATATCAAGTTGTTGCCATAATGCTTCTTCTGCACCATCTGGCACCATATTGAGACGCAAAAGAATTCTTGCCTCGTGTTTTCGTTCTTCCAATGCAGAATCTAAATCAAGTTGTTTACCTGAGCCTAAATAACGCAAAGTAGAATGATACAAATCTTCTAATAACTTTGCTTTCCATGCATTCCACACTTTTGGACTGGTGCCACGAATATCTGCCACGGTTAACAGGTATAAGGCTGTCAAACGGCGTGGTGTTTGTACACGATGGGCAAAATCAGCAATCACAGCCGGATCATAAATATCTTGCTTTTGTGCGATACTCGAGAACGTCAAATGTTCTTGCACCAACCATTCCACTAATTCTGTTTCTTCCTCGTTAAATCCATGATTCAGACAAAATTCTCTGGCATCGCTTTTACCGAGTTCAGAATGGTCACCTCCGCGTCCTTTGGCGATATCATGGAACAACCCAGCTAAATAGAGTAATTCCGGCTTCTGAAAATCAGCAATTAACCGACTTAAAGTGGGGTACTCGTGATTAAAAGCGGGAATGGCAAAACGGCGCAGGTTACGCACGACCATTAAGATATGTTCATCTACAGTATAAACATGAAATAAATCATGCTGCATCCTGCCAACAATTTTGCCAAATGCGGGTAAATAACGTCCTAATACACCATAGAGATTCATACGGCGTAAAGTACGGGTTAAACCCTGTGGTTGGGTAAAGAGTTGAATAAATAAATCACGGTTAGTTTGATCACGTCGGAAACGATCATTAATCAAACCGCGTGCATGCCACAGTGCCCGTAGTGTGCGCGGTGCAATACCATTCAGTTCGGGATGTTGTGAAAGCAATAAAAATGTTTCGAGAATAGCACTGGGATGTTTGTCAAAATAATCTAACCGGCGTAAGGCAAGCATACCGTTCACTGATTTGAAACGATCATTAAGAATGACCACATTCTGTTTTGCTTGAGAAAATAAGCGATTACGCAGATTAGGCAATAAAATACCGTTTAACTGATGAATAATTCTTGCAGCACGATAGTATTGCTCCATCAGTTTTTCACTGGCGCGCAATTCTTTACTGTCTGTTAATCCCCATTGATAGGCTACTTTTTGTTGTAGATCAAAAATTAAACGATCTTCGCGTCGATGTGCCGTGAGGTGGAGGTCGATACGTAAGGTTTGCAGGCGTTGTTGTGCATTCTTTAATAAACGCGCTTCGGATCGAGTCAGAATATCTTGCTCGACCATGGTTTGCCATTCACTGTTAAGACCAATTGCTTTAGCAACCCAAATTAAAGTATGTAAATCGCGCAGTCCCCCAACATTTTCTTTGATATTCGGTTCCAAGTTATTCGTCACACCAAAGGCTTTGGCGTGTCTTTGTTGCTGTTCTAAAACTTTGGCTTCAAAAAAAGCGACAGGATCACGATGTCGTTCTAATTCATTCACCAGATGTTGATATAAGTCTTGATTGCCACAGAGTAGGCGTGTTTCTAGTAAAGTGGTTTCAATTGTAATGTCATTTTGTGCTTCAGCTAAACATTCACTGACAGTACGGACACTGTGCCCAACATCAAGGCCAATATCCCAAAACAGCGGAATTAACTGACCAATTTGTTCTTGTAGCGTTGTTGCTGCACTATCGGGGAGCAACACTAAGATATCGATATCAGAATGAGGGAAAAGCTCACCACGGCCATATCCTCCCACAGCTAATAAAGCTGCTTGGTTATCAAAATGATGTGCTGCCCATATTTTTTGGATTGCCTCATCAACTGCAACGCAATGTTGTTGTAGTAATAGGCTAGGGTTGCGGTGCTCATTCCATGCTTGTGCTAGGTCTTTGCGTGTTTGGCTTAATGCTGCTCGCCATAAACTAATTTCTGAGGTCATACGCTATATCTTTCGCGATAGAAGAGCAGTGCAAGGCCGCCGGTTAAAAACAGCACTGTCGGCATTAATGTGATCAAAATAGGCTGCCATTGATACAGTAAACCTAAATGACCAATTAAGCGATTTAAAAAGTGAAATGAGAGGCCAATCACAATCCCAATAAACAAGCGATAGCCTAAGCTCACTTGGCGTTGATTAGCAGGGGTGAAACCCACTGCAATAATTGCCATCGATAAGCAGGCTAAGGGATAAAATAGTTTTCCCCATAATGCTATTTCATAGCGGCTGGTTTTCTGTTTATTATTTTTCAGATGTTCAATGTAAGAGAACAAATTCATCGCTGACATCTTTTCTGGTACGACCAGCAAGACATCTAAGATTTCAGGTCGTAATACCGATTGCCAAATACGTTCAGCTTGGTGTTCTATACGAGTTGAGTCGGCACCAAAATAAGTGGTTCTGACCTCTTGTAATAGCCATTTATCTTCACCTTGATATAACCCACGATTGGCTTCTTGCACCGCCGTAAGTCGGTAATCTTGGTCATATTGATAAATACGAACATTTAACAAAGTGTTGTCCGGTAACATAGTTTCGACGTTGATAAAATGGTTATCGTCTTTTACCCACAATCCAGACCGAAAATCTTGGGCAACCACAGAACGGGTGGCTTGTAGATATAAGCGTTCGGCTTCTTGTTCTGCTTTTGGTGCAACAAACTCGCCCATTAAAAATGTCACAACAGCAAAGCCACCACCTACCATTAGCAAAATAAAACTGATATAGCGCGCTGATACACCGGAGGTTCGAATCACTGCATATTCTGAACTGGCCGCCAAAAGTGTTAATGCAGCTAATGAACCAATTAACACCGCAAGCGGCAAGAGTTGATAAACATGCCCGGGGATATATAGGGCAACCACGGTTAACATGGTTTTCCAGTCGTAATGATGACGACCTAAGGCAGACAGTTCTCCTAGAACATCAAAGAAGGCAAATAGCGACAATAAAGCCAATAACGTAAATAAGGTCGTTCGGACAATATTGCCGATAAGATAACGTGCGATCAAACTCATGATAAAGACCGGCTTTGCAGTTGGCGACGTAACAAGCGTAGTGGCTTACGGCGCAAGGTGAGTAAAAGCACGAACAATGCCAACATAACAATATGCAGCGGCAAAATAGCAAAAACACTTTCCAGTTTGCCGTTACCAATCCATTTTTGTGCTACGTTCATGCTTTGGTAATAGAGTTGATAAATTAACAACGCGATTAACAAATTAAAGGTATGTCCACTGCGTGGATTGTAATAAGCAAGAGGAATGGCTAGCAGGGCGAGAATCAACGTAGCAATCGGCATAGAAATTCGCCATGCTAACTCTGCTCGGTCATCTGATTGATTACGTTGCCATAACTCTGGGGTGGTGCGCTGTTTGGCAGCGGTGGCATTGGGCTGTCTTAGGCTTTGGTCGATTTTGACTTGATAACGTTCAAATTCAACCAAACGATAATTGGCCTGTCCCGGTTGTCCATCATAACGCCGGCCATCTTCTAAGATCAGATAACGCTCACCTTGTTCTGTCGTATGTAGGTAACCGCGTCGTGCCAAAATTGTAGAGAGCACGCCGTTTTCCCAAGATTCAACGAAGATGTTTTGTGCTGAACCGTTTTCGCTGGAGAAATTTTCAACAAAGTAAACGCGGTCGGCACTTTTTGATTCTTTAAAGATGCCGGGGGCAAGGGCGCTGACTTCTTCGCGTTGTTTGAGTAAGTCGGCATACTCATTGCCTTTTTTATGTGCCCACGGCGCAATCCAAAGGGTAACACTGGCAATGATGACAGTAATGGGGACGGCAAACATTAACACCGGACGTATCCATTGGGTGGGCGATACCCCTGCTGCCAGCCATACCACCATTTCGTGGTCGCGATAGATTCGCGTTAATACCACGAGAACGGCCACAAACACTGTGATCGACAATAAGGTGCCAAATGACGCTAACGCGGTAAATGCAATCATGGCGAAGATGGCATCGGTCGCTAAATCGCCAGCGGCGGCTTTGTCGAACAAACGCACAACTTGCGTAGTCAACATAATGGCCAATAGCACGAAAAAAACCGCGAAGGTGACCGAGGTCAGTTCGCGGACGAGACTACGTTGAAAAATCATAAAATGTGCCTTTTTGACATCCCGCTGAAATGCTAGTGATAATGTTGCAGGAAGCGGAAAAATGCCGGAATCGGTCTAAAATCGAAGAAATCAGACCAAGCGTCGCAAATACTCTAGAAAATGGGGTATAACTGGAGCGAGTGGTGTTACGCTATGGCATATTTTTTGGATGTCATTCAATGTCAATAAACATAAGGAATCACGAACATGGACTTTAGCATAAAAAGCGGTAGCCCGGAAAAACAGCGTGTGGCGTGTGTGATTGTCGGGGTATTTGAATCGCGCAAACTCTCTTTTGCCGCTGACTTAATAGACCGTATTTCCAATGGCTTTTTAAGTGATGTGCTCAAACGTGGTGATATGGATGGCAAGTTAGGCACCACTTTGGTGCTACATGCGGTGCCTCATACCTTATGTGACCGTGTGATGTTGGTTGGTTTGGGTAAGGAACGTGATTTTCGCGAAAAAGAATATCGTGAAGCGATTAAAGCCTCGGTGCGTGCTTTAGGGGCGACTGCCGCTGTTGAGGCTGTCAGTTACATCACAGAAATTCCAGTGAAAAAGCATGATGTAACATGGATGGTGCAAGAGGCAGTGGTAGCAACGCTGGATGTGTTATACAAATTCGACCGCTTTAAAACCAAAGTGGAAGAACACCCACGCGAATTGCGTAAGTTGACATTGTCGGTTTCTCGCCGCAGTGATTTGGCCGAAGGTGAAACTGGTTTAGCACGTGGTTTGGCTGTTGCCGGTGGGATGAAACTGTGCCGCGATTTGGGCAATTTACCAAGCAATGTATGCACGCCGCGTTATGTGGCACAAACCGCAGAAGAATTAGCGACGGAATATGGCGTTGCGGCTGAGATTTTGGATGAAGCCGCCATCCATGCGTTAGGGATGCGTACCTTTCTCTCTGTCGCCAAAGGCAGTATCGAGCCCCCTCGTCTGATTGTGTTGAAATATCAAGGCGCGTCAGCCACAGTGCAACCGGTGGTGTTGGTGGGCAAGGGGATTACCTTTGACTCGGGTGGCATCTCGCTCAAACCGGGTGAAGGCATGGATGAAATGAAATATGACATGCTGGGTGCGGCAACCGTATTGGGGACTTTCCGTGCTGCGGTTGAAATGCAGCTGCCGTTAAACTTAATCGCGGTGGTGGCGACGTGCGAAAACATGCCCTCCGGTGGTGCCAGTAAGCCCGGTGACATTATTGAATCGATGTCGGGGCAAACCATTGAAATTCTCAACACCGATGCCGAGGGCCGCCTGATTCTGTGTGATGCGTTGACATATGTGGAACGCTTCAGCCCTCAAGCCGTGATTGATGTGGCGACGTTAACTGGTGCCTGCATTATTGCTTTAGGTCATCAAACAACAGCCGTTTTTAGCAACCAAGATCAATTGGCGCGTGAGTTAGTCACCGCAGGTGAAGAAGCTGGGGATCGCGCATGGCAGATGCCCTTATTTGAAGAATACCAAGAACAACTCAAGAGCCCACTTGCTGATATGGTCAACATCGGTGGTCGGCCAGCGGGTTCAATCACAGCGGCATGTTTCTTGTCGCGTTTTGCCAAGGCCTATGATTGGGCACATTTGGATATTGCGGGTACCGGTTGGAAAAGTGGCAAAGATAAAGGGGCAACAGGCCGTCCCGTCCCCCTCTTGGTGCAATTCTTACAGGATAAAGCAGATGCCTTGAGTGGTCATACTTTACGCCGTGGCCGCCCACGTCGCGATCATGAGGAAAGCGCTGCAGACGATGCGGATTGATTTTTACCACCACGTCACCCGCCCGTTGCCGTTTTGCTGTCGTTTAATTCAGACTGCATGGCAACGTGGCAGTCAGCTGATGGTATTGGTGCCTGATCCTGCACAGTGTCAGGCACTTGACCAGTTATTGTGGACCTTTCAGCCACAAGCTTTTATTCCGCATTGTGCACCGACGGCAGCGTATGCCAATCAAACGCCGATTTGGTTGGCAACCGAGTTACCGCCGGTGGTGACGGGGCGCGTGTTGTTGAACTTACGCTTGTCGCCATTGCCTGAAGCTCAGCAATTTGAACGCATTTTGCAAATTGCCAGTGCAGATGAGGCGGAATTAGCACAAGCACGGCAAGTGGCTCGGCACTATAAGCAATTAGGGGCCGAGATTGTGTATCACGATATGACAGGCCGTGGTTAAGGGCCGAGTAACAGACTGAAAGAACATGGGATACCGTTTAAGTAAAATTGCGACCCGTACCGGCGATGATGGCAGCACCGGCCTTGGTGATGGCAGTCGTGTCCCCAAACATGCTTTACGTGTGGTGGCATTGGGTGATGTGGATGAATTAAACAGCCAACTGGGGTTGCTGTTATGTGAAACGCTGCCTGATACCGTTCGTGTGCAGTTGACCACCATCCAAAATGAGTTGTTCCAAGTCGGGGGTGAATTGGCCGTACCGGGCTTTCACTGGTTGGAAGAGGCTGCCTTGTTGCGTGTAGATAACTGGTTGGCTGAAATGAATGCCGAACTGCCACCGTTGAAGGAATTTATCTTACCGGGTGGTTGTCGCAGTGCGGCATTAAGCCATGTCGCGCGTGCGGTGGCGCGGCGTGCCGAGCGCAGTGTCGTGGCCTTGGCCGCAGAAGAAGCGGGTGTTTCACCACGGCTACAGCAATATCTGAATCGTTTATCCGATGCCTTGTTTGTGCTGGCGCGGTTATTGAACCGCCATGAAGGTGGACAAGAAGTGATGTGGCAAAAACCGCAACCGCCGGAGGTATCCAATCAATGAGATTGCAGGCCAAACATATTCAAGCGGTGTTGACTTTGTTTGGTCAGGCATCGCCTCAACAAAAATTGGCAGCGGCGGTGGTGTTGCTCACCGCTGTACTGGGATGGTGGTTTGGTACCTCGGCTAGCCAAGATACGATTCAAGGCAAAGTGGTTGCGGTGGCCGATGGCGACACGGTGACGGTGCAGGATATCACCATGTCGCAACACCGAATTAGAATGGCTTTTATTGATGCGCCAGAAAAAGCACAACCGCATGGCGACGAGGCTAAACAGCATTTATCTGGACAGGTGCTCGGGCAAACGGTGACGGTTGATGTGATCGAGAAAGACCGCTATGGCCGCACTGTGGGTCGGGTACGCTTGGCCGGAGCCGATGTGAACTATGACATGGTGCGGCAAGGTTTAGCATGGCATTACACGCAATATGCCAAAAAACAAGCGAGCAGTGACTATGCCCGCTATCAACAGGCACAAAAGCTTGCCGAGCAGCAAGGCACAGGATTATGGCAACAAGCCAATCCCACCCCGCCGTGGGATTTTCGCCAACAGAAGCGAGCCGCTCAATAACCCCAGCAACGGGGCTTTTTGTTAGAATCGGCCTTTGTGGTTTGATATGGTTCTTTCATGGCTGCTTTGCCTACGCATACATTACATCAGCTCCTATCCGAGGTGATGACCCGAGATTTTCCTGTTCTTAAAGCCCGTTTACGTCAATTACAACAGCGTCTGAAAGCCGGTAAACCTGCGGATCGGATGTTTGCTGAATTAGAACGTGATATACAACGCTCACATCAGCGTTATCAATCTCGTTTAACTGCCCTCCCTCAACCGCAATTTGACCCTGCTCTCCCTGTTAATCAGCGTTTAGAGGATCTCAAACAGGCGATTAGCCAACATCAAGTGGTGATTGTTTGTGGTGAAACTGGCTCGGGCAAAACCACACAGTTACCTAAGTTGTGTTTGGAATTAGGCCGTGGTGTGCGTGGCTTGATTGGTCATACCCAGCCGCGTCGCTTGGCTGCGCGCTCAGTCGCGCAGCGTATTGCACAAGAACTGCAAACCAAACTCGGCGAACAAGTCGGTTTTAAAGTGCGTTTTACCGATCACAGCTCGGATCGCAGTTATATCAAGCTGATGACCGATGGCATTTTATTGGCTGAAACGCAGAACGACCGTTATCTCAATCAATACGACACCCTTATCATTGACGAAGCGCATGAACGTTCGTTGAACATTGATTTTTTATTGGGCTATTTAAAACAGATTTTACCTCGTCGTCCCGACTTAAAAGTGATTGTGACCTCGGCCACCATTGATGCTGAGCGGTTTAGTCAACATTTCAATGGCGCACCGGTGTTGGAAGTGTCGGGGAGAACCTATCCGGTGGAAATTCGCTATCGGCCCTTGCAAGAACGCGACGAAGACGAAGCGGAATTGGAGATGGAGGAGGCGATTGTCGAGGCAGTGCAAGAATTACAGACCCACGGTGCCGGTGATGTGTTGGTGTTTTTACCAGGGGAACGGGAAATTCGTGATACTGCCGATGCCCTACGGCAAATGAATCGCGGTGCGGGGTATGACATTCTGCCGCTATTTGCGCGGCTATCGAATGAAGAACAAAACCGAATTTTTCAAACAGGGGGTGAGCGTCGTCGAGTGGTATTGGCCACGAATGTAGCGGAAACCTCGCTGACGGTGCCTGGCATTAAATATGTGATTGATACCGGTTTGGCACGGGTAAAACGCTATTCACCGCGTGCGAAAGTCGAGCAATTACACGTTGAAAAAATCAGTCAAGCCGCTGCTCGACAACGCGCAGGCCGTTGTGGTCGCGTGCAGGCAGGGGTGTGTATTCGTTTATACAGCGAGGAAGATTTTAACGCTCGTCCCGCTTTTACCGATCCTGAGATCATCCGCAGCAACTTGGCAGCGGTGATTTTACGAATGGCCAGCCTGCGGTTAGGCGCGATTGACGAATTCCCCTTTATTGAAGCACCAAGCCGGCGCTTGATTGCCGATGGGGTGCAGCTATTGCATGAACTCGGGGCGTTGGATGATACACAGCAGTTAACGCCGCTTGGTAATGAATTGGCGCGGATTCCGGTTGATCCGAGAATCGGTCGGATGTTGTTGGCTGGGCGACAATTTCATTGTGTGCATGAAATTTTAATTTTGGCAGCGGCACTGTCGATTCAAGATCCGCGCGAACGCCCCTTTGAAGCGCGAGAAGCAGCAGAGCGCGCCCAAGCCCGTTTTAAAGATGAAAAGTCTGATTTCCTTGCCTTTTTAAATTTATGGCAATTTTTCCATGAAGCTCTGACCAACAAGACTTCTAACCGTCAGTTGATTAATTTATGTCATCAACACTTTTTGTCCTATTTGCGGCTGCGTGAGTGGCGTGAATTACATGGCCAACTGAAAAATATTGCAGATGAACTCGGTCTGCGTGACAACACCACTCCGGCCACTTTTGAACAAATTCATTGTGCTTTATTGACCGGTTTGCTTGGCAATATTGGGATGAAAACCTTGGAAGGCGATAGTTATTTAGGCGCACGGGGGATTCAGTTTCATATTTTCCCTGGTTCTGGGCTGCGGCGAACCAAGGCTAAATGGATATTGGCTGCCGAATTGACCGAAACCACACGCTTATATGGTCGTTGTATTGCTGCGATTGAACCTGAGTGGGTTGAAGGTTTGGCCGAACATTTGGTGAAGCGTCACTATTTTGAACCCCATTGGGAAAAAGCCCGTGGCGAGGTGGTTGCCACAGAAAAAGTGACATTGTATGGCTTACCAATTGTGGCGCGGCGACGGGTCAGTTATGGCCGTATCAATCCAGAAGAGGCACGTGAGATCTTTATTCGTGAAGCGTTGGCGGTGGGCGAATTTCAGACCCGAGCGGCGTTTTTCCGCCACAATCAAACGCTGATTCGTGAAGTGCAACAGTTGGAACATAAGGCGCGGCGACAAGATGTGTTGGTGGATGAGCAGACATTGTTTGATTTCTACAACGAGCGCATTCCAGCTAATGTCTTTGATACTGCTAGCTTTGAACATTGGTTAGACGACATACAAAAAACCGAACCGCGCCGGTTATATCTCAGTCGCGAATACTTAATGCAACATGCCGCCGAGCATGTCACAGAGGAACAATTCCCCACCCATTTCGACACCGCAGATGGTCGTTTGAAATTGCGCTATCGTTTTGAACCTAATCATGTTCTCGATGGGGTAACCGTTGATATTCCGCTGCCAATTTTGAATCGATTGCCACTCGAACCTTTCGAATGGCTGGTGCCGGGGATGTTGCGCGAAAAAGTCACGTTGTTGATTAAAAGTTTGCCCAAGGGCTTGCGCCGCCTATGTGTGCCGGTGCCGGATTGTGTCACACGCTTTTTATCCTCGCCTTTGGATAAACAGCACAGCCTATTGTCCCAACTGGTGCGTTTTTTACAGCAAGACACCGGACACAGTTTCAGTGAAGCCGATTTTGTGCTGGGGCAACTGCCGCTGCATTGTTGGATGAACTTTCGTATTTTGGATGATGGTCGGCAAGAGTTGGGCATGGGGCGTGACTTATCACAGCTGCAACAGCAATTTGGCGAGGTGGCACAGCTGACCTTCCGTGAAAGTTCTTTGGAATGGGAACGCGATGAAGTCATCGCGTGGGATTTTGGTGCTTTACCGGCGGTGATTCAGTTTGCCCGAGGACGTCAACAACTCACCGGCTATCCGGCGTTAGCGGTTGAAGGTGAGCGCGTTGCCATTCGTTTGTTCGATACGGAGCTGGCTGCTGACGCCTCTCATCGGCAAGGGGTGATTCGTTTATTGCAATTACAGCTAAAAGAACAGATGAAACAGCTGCAAAAAGGCTGGCCTGAGCTGACTCAAACGGCGTTGTTATTGCGTGGGGTGATCAATCGCGAGGCATTATTGGCCGATGCGATCACTGCTATCTGTGATCGGGCGCTGGTGGGTGAAGATGTATTGCCGCGTGACGAACGCGCCTTTGAAGAACAAAAAACTCGCGCTCGGGCGCGCCTGCCGGCGGTTAAACAGGCGGTGGCGACACTGTGTGTCGATATTGCTGGCGAATATCAAAAGGTGGCGCAGTCGCTGGAGAAACATCCTTTGGCATCGGCACTGCGTGAGCAATTACAGACGCTAATCTATCAGGGCTTTTTATCAGCGACACCGTGGTCACAGCTGGCACAACTGCCGCGTTATCTACGGGCAATGGGGTTGCGGATGGACAAATACCGCAACAATCCCGCCCGCGATCAAAAACATGCGGCTGACATTCAACGGCTGTGGCGTGAGTGGGAAAGCGCGGTGGCACAACAACAAGGGATGGCCAGCCTAGGGTTGTTGGCCGTGCGTTGGCAATTAGAAGAATTGCGCGTGTCGTTGTTTGCCCAAGAACTGAAAACGCCTTATCCAGTGTCGGTCAAACGGGTTGAAGCAGAATTGCGCGCACAGCTGGCGCGCTGAAAAGCGGGTGTAGATGAAGAAAAATTAAGCTATCCCATCAAATATTAAACTTTATTTAGCTTTTTGCGCCTTTGCTAGACACTAAGTCATCTTCTTCGTGAATAGCAAAGGAACGCATGATGTTGTTATTACCTACTTATTTTCAGGGCATGGCATTAGGCGCTGGTTTAATTATCAGCATTGGGGCTCAAGGTACCCATGTTTTGCGGGTTGGCCTGCAACGGCAGCATGTGGGAATCACTGTGGCCCTCTGTATTTTGGTGGACATCATCCTGATTGGGTTAGGCGTAGCAGGGATGGGGTTGTTAATCAGTGAAAACCCCCTGTTATTACAGCTGGCGCATTGGGGTGGGGCATTGTTTCTATTGGCCTATGGTTGGCGGGCATGGCGGGCGTGTTGGCAGGGCGGCGGCAGTTTGGCCACCTATCAAGCGGCACCGCTTAACCGTTGGCAAGCTGCCCTGACTGTATTAACGCTATCGCTGTTAAATCCGCATGTGTATTTAGATACGCTGGTGGTGTTGGGAGCGATTGGCGGTAAATTACCAGAATATGCCCAGCTATCGTTTTCCCTCGGCGCCATGACGGCCTCTTTGCTGTGGTTTATTGTGTTGGGGTTTGGCGCAGGCTATCTAACTCGCTATTTTCAACGCCCCTTGGCATGGCGGATTTTGGATGCGATCACTGGCTGCATTATGTGGGGCTTGGCTTTGGGCTTAATCATGGCTGCTCCCTTGTGATTTACCGTTAGCCCTCAATGTGTAATCTTTTTTGAGAGGCTATGGGTCATGCGCTTTTCTCATTCCGGCCCCGCACCCACGGGGCGGCACGACTGGCAGACGCTAAAGACTTTAGTGCCTTATCTATTGGCATTTAAAGGCCGATTGGCCATTGCGATTGCTTTATTGGTTGGGGCAAAACTGGCTAACGTCAGTGTGCCACTGTTATTAAAAGATGTGGTCGACACGCTAAGTACCCGAGATGTGGTGTTGGCGGTGCCGTTGGGCTTGGTGGCGGCGTATGGTTTGGCACGGTTGGCAACCAGCTTATTTGGTGAGCTGCGCGATGCGGTATTCGCCAAAGTGGTGCAGGGGGCTATCCATCGGGTTGCGTTAGAAGTCTTTACACACCTGTATCAACTTTCTTTACGTTTTCATCTCAATCGTCAAACCGGTGGCATGAGCCGTGACATTGAGCGAGGAACCAAGGGTATTGGTTTTTTGCTCAATTTCACAGTATTCAACATTTTGCCGACGCTGCTAGAAATTACCTTAGTCGCGGCGATTTTGTTCAGTAAGTATCACTGGTCATTTGCGGCTGTCACGTTTGCCACCATCGCCAGCTATATTGGCTTTACCCTGTGGGTCACCGAATGGCGGATGGTCTTTCGGCGCAGTATGAACGACTTGGATTCTAAGGCCAATAGTCGGGCGATTGATGCCTTATTGAATTTTGAAACCGTCAAATATTTTGGTAATGAACGCTGGGAAATTCAACGCTACGACAACAGTTTGTCAGCATGGGAACACTCCGCCATTAAAAATCAAGTGTCCCTTAACCTGCTCAACGCGGGGCAAGGCGCGATTATTGCGGCTGGGGTAACCGGCTTAATGTGGTTGGCGGCTTCTGGGGTGGTGGACGGCAGTATGAGCGTGGGTGACTTGGTGTTGGTGAATGCCTATCTCATCCAACTGTATGCGCCGTTGAACTTTCTTGGTTTTGTCTATCGAGAAATCAAGCATTCCCTTGCTGATATGGAACGTATGTTCACCTTATTAAATGTCGAACGTGAAGTAGATGACAAACCCGATGCGGTGACATTACAGACGCAACAGGCCAGTATTCGTTTTGAGCATGTGGCTTTTTCTTACGACGGCAAACGAGAAATTTTGCAGGGCATTGATTTAGATATTCCAGCCGGTAAGACGTTAGCGGTGGTGGGGCGGTCGGGTGCTGGGAAATCTACCCTGTCGCGGTTGCTGTTCCGTTTTTATGACGTCAATCATGGCAGCATCCGTATCAATGGCCACGATATTCGCCAACTGACACAAGCGAGCTTGCGTGCCCATATTGGGATCGTACCGCAGGACACGGTGTTATTTAACGATAGCATTTACTACAACATTGCCTATGGACGTCCTGAAGCCAGTCGTGAGGAGGTGATCGCTGCTGCACAGGCGGCGCATATTCACGATTTTGTGATGAGTTTGCCCGATGGCTATGACACGACGGTGGGTGAGCGCGGTTTGAAATTGTCGGGTGGCGAAAAACAACGAGTGGCGATTGCGCGTACCTTGTTAAAAAACCCGCCTATCCTCATTTTCGATGAGGCAACCAGCGCATTAGACACCCGCACTGAAAAAGCGATTCAAAACGAGCTGGCGGCCATCTCTGCAAATCGCACCACTTTAATCATTGCTCATCGTCTCTCGACCGTCGTTGATGCCGACCAAATTGCGGTGATGGATGGTGGCAAGATCATTGAAACAGGAACCCACCGTGAACTTTTAGCTCGCGATGGTGCCTATGCAGCACTGTGGCGTTTGCAACAAGAGAATCCAGAACAGGCTTAACGAGGGCTCAATGTTCGATATCGAACATTGAGCGATTGCCACAGCTTTACGTCAACGTAAAGCCATGCTTGCGGTGCCGTTTCCATTGAATCGAGAAAAAAATTTGCTTGAAACTGGATGGTTTTTGCTAACCATCTGATTTTTATGCTGAATAAAAGATAAAAAAAAGCCCAAGTCGGTGAAGACTTGGGCTGAATCTACAAAGGAGAAATAGAGGAGAAACTATCAAGAAGCAATCGCTGCGTCTCAATGATGCGTATTATGGCTATGCTGCACTGCAATGTCAACCTCGATTGTTCGGAATGAATCAAAAATATAAATAGATGTCGAAAAATAGACCATATTTCAGTTCGGAAACGAAATGTAACGAAAATTCACCTGTTCCTGCGGTGTATAAAGCTTTGTGCGACAATCACCGCTTTGTTTATCTTGCTTGTGAGAACCTGTCGCTATGATGTTGCCCGATCCCCGTCCCAGTGTATTAACTCCCCCTAAAAATGGTTTACTCGATTTAGTTGCGGCTGTTTTAACCGCTACCGAGGCTGAACAAACCACTGCACAGCAACGCTTACAGATGGCAGTGGCGGAAACGTTAATGATGCGGGACCAACAATCGCTGGCGTTGGCCTTGCAATTTGCGCCCTCACAGGAAGCTTATAAAACCCTGTGGCACGCCCTGTGTGATGTATTGACTCAACTCCCCGATGGTCGCCAAACGGCGGTGGTATTTGCGCTGCCGGTGATTTTGGTAGTAGGCAGTAAAGAGACAACGACGCTGTCAGGTACGTTGACCGACACGACCAGTATGTTGGCAACCCTGCAGCGGCATGGTTTGATTGCCGAAGGCGCTGTGTGTCATCTATTCCCCGAATTGCTCCACCCAGAATCGTTAGCAGCGATTAGCATGCCTGACTTATATCGTTACGCTGAGACGATTGATGATGTTGAGCTTGGGTTGCCCTTCGAGCGTTTGCCGGCGCCAGTCCCTGCAAAAGATGAGGCGGTGTTTGTTCGCTATGTGTTGGGGATTGCGATGCAGCCTGTCGGTGCACCGCCGGTATTGCGGCCACAAAATCATGGTGCATGGGCAATGGAAGTGATGCAGCAACTTAAAACCCAATTGCACCATCCACAAGTGACGTTATTCCCGATCCCGATTCAACCTCAAGTATTACCTGAGGCGCTACGTCAGGGAGCCGCTTTCCGCTTAGAAGTGAATATGCAGGTGTTTGCCAGTGGCATTATCCGAAAATTGCGTGAGCATAATTTGCCGATTGTGGCGATTGCCAGTGCACACGAAGGTGGCGAATTGCGTTTCACCATCAGCACCCCGGGTGAAGCAAAACACATGGCTGCCTATGCTTGGCCCTTGGCGGCTTTGGATTCTGTGCCCCATATTGTTGAGAATTTCTCGGCACTGATGAAGGAATGTCAAGTAAGCGATGTTCGCTTAATCCCGGGTATCCAAGCCAATGAAGTCAATGGCGTTCCTTTCTTTATCAGTAGCGTGGATCCCGAAGCGCAACAAGTCGAAGTGCATTGATCTTTTACTGTGATGTTGACCAAGCCGCCTGATGAAGGCGGCTTTTTTAATGTTGTTTTGAACCTTGTTCCTGAAAATGCTTCTTTTGTAAGAAAGTTAGCCAATGGATCGAGTCAACGGTAGGTTTTTGATTGCTAGCCAATTTGTTTTACTGTTGGCTCTCGGTTTCTCCTTATTAAGATTAATACTGTCTTTATCAATTGATAGCCAACATGAAAAGACTTGGTTATTTATCGCTAATTTAGCTGCCGTTCCTGTTGATATTGTTGTAGGTTTATGTTTTTCACTTCCAGTGTTAATTTTTCTCTTGTTCAAAAAAAGATTTTCTAAGCAATTTTTAGTATTTATCTTCCCTTTTGTTTTTCTATCGGTTTTTTCTGTGTTATTTATTTGTGTTGCGGAGTGGTTGTTCTGGCAAGAATTTGGTGTGCGATTTAATTTTATTGCGGTGGATTACCTAGTTTATACTCACGAAGTGATTGGAAACTTAAATCAGTCATACCCAATGATAGAGATTATTGCTGCTCTTTGTATAGTCGCAATAATCATTGCTTTGTTTTTTATTAAAAAGCACGCAGATGCTTTGCTTGCATTGAATAACGTCAGCCGTGCACTTGCATTGAAATGGTTTGTCATTGCCTTTGCTACTGTTAGCTTCTTTATGCTATTACCTGAACCAAGCTATCCAAATCAACAACTGATAGAAATTTCACATAATGGCCCTTTGCAATTTATATCAGCTTTCAAGAATAATGAACTTCCTTATACTGATTTCTACAGTAAGCTGAAAGATGAGCAGGCATGTACTATTGCTCGAAATTTAATCACAGATGCAAATGATGGTAATTTTATTAGCAGTGATGTTTGCGATATGCATCGGGAAATCAAAGCAATAGGAAAACCGCAAAGAAAGAATGTTGTTTTGATTTCTATGGAGAGTTTTTCTGCTGAATTTTCTGGTCTGTTTGGTAACAAACAAAATTTAACTCCAGCATTTGATAAAGTTGCCCAACAAGGCATGTTATTCACCCAAATGTATGCGACTGGGACTCGTACCGTACGTGGCTTAGAAGCCTTAAGTTTGTCTATTCCACCCACACCCGGGCAGGCGGTCGTCAGAAGGCCTCAATATAAAAATTTTGCTACTTTGGGTAGCATTTTATCTCACGCTGGTTATCAATCACAGTTTTGGTATGGTGGCTATGGTTATTTTGATAATATGAATGGATTTTTCTCTAATAATGGTTATCAGGTTCATGATCGTTTAGATATGAGTCAATATACCATTCCTCATGAAACGATTTGGGGCGTAGCAGATGAAGTGTTATATCAGGCAAGTTTAGATGAAGCAAATCGATTGTTTAGCAAAAATAATCCATTTTTTCTTCATATTATGACTACTTCGAATCATAGACCTTATACTTATCCAGAGAATCGAATAGATATTCGATCAGGCAGCGGGCGTGATGGTGCGGTTAAATACGCAGATTGGGCCCTTGGTGATTTTTTAAGAAAAGCAGAAAAACAACCTTGGTTTAAAGAGACTATTTTTGTAATTGTGGCAGATCATTGCGCTTCCAGTGCGGGCAAAGTAGAAATTCCAGTAGAAAAATATCACATTCCGATGTTGATTTATGCCCCTGATTTTATCAAACCACAAAAAATAGGTACCCTTACCAGTCAAATTGATGTGGCTCCTACTGTATTGGGATTGCTGAATATAAGCTATGTCAGTGAATTTATGGGAAGAGATGTATTAAAACAACAACAGGTCGATCAAGGGTGGGGATTGGTGTCAACTTATCAAACCTTGGGTTTCTTTGATAGAGGCAATCAATTAGTCACCTTACATCCTCAAGCAAAAATTAAAAAACGTGCGATTGATGGAACAGAAGAAAGAGCTATTGATAGCCATGATCAACAAGCACAAAAAACGATTGCGCTTTATCAAACTGCATCTATCATGCTTAAAAAGCATCTTTGATTCAATGCGCTAGAGAGACGATATTTTTGATAAAACAAAATGATCTCTCTAGCTGAGTATGCAAAAATTATAAACCGCTAAAGCCTGCAAATACACCATTCCAATTAACCGACTGCCCTGATCCAACAACTTGAATCATCTGGGCAAAGCTATTAACCAATGAGGTGTGGATTACTGTGTCGGGAATGAGTTGTGGATTGGCGGGAGTGGAATAGATATTCCCCATTAAATTCAGATAGTTGTTTAATACAGTTGGGTCTTGTGCGGCAAAGCCAGCTTGATTTTGCATGACAAAGGTGCTGATTTGCATGGCTTCGTTTATATCAATCGACTTCATAATACGAATCAAAGTCCCAAAAGCTTGTGACTCTGCATCGGTGGAATTGCCAAACGCGGTATTGTAATTGGCTTGTCCCACTTTGCTGACGATATCCGCCCGTAAAGATTCGGTAGACAGTGTGCCGCTATTGGTGTTGTAGGTGATGAGACTGCTCAAGGTGGCGGGGAAATTGCTCAGAACCGATGTGGTTGTGGTGGGTTGGCTGGTGCCGTTAAGCTCCGCCGCATTGAGCCCTCGACTCGAGAAGAAGCCGACCACATCGTTCTCTGATACGCCCACAATCTCGGCGATCATTGCATTAGTCACACCGAATTGTTTACACACGCTGTGAATCTGTGCTGGCTGTGATAGGTTGTCTAAAAGAAACTGTTTTGCCGCATTCAGGCTCACGCCAAACTTGGCGAGATGGGTGGCTGCGCTCATGGTAATAATCTCCCTATTAAATCAAACAGTTGTATCAATTAAAATTCAACAACGCCTTCCTTCCGCACTGTACCATAGTGAACAATCTGGATTTTGATTCAGGCTAAAATTTTTTTGGAATACCAGAAATTAAGTTTCTATAGGTAATCAAAGCGAGGCTTGCTATTTTTTGGTGATAAAAAAAGTCCCTAAGCACATGGCTAGGGACTTGATGGTGCTACGATGGGGTGGAATCGGTTAAGCGTTAATCGCCAACGCCATGCCAACACCTTTCCAATACTGCGTTTCTTGACGTAGCGCACTGGTCGTCAGGGGATTTTGTTCTAACCAATCTTCTGGTAAAGACAGACTAAATCGTTTGCCGTCAAATGTGAGGCCGATATGATCCGGCAAGGTTAAGTCGCTGCGGCTGCGTGAGAAAATCACCGCTAAACGCAATGCACATACCGCTGGCCAATCAATCTCACCAATGTCCCAGTTTAACAATTTGCTGAGTGAACCTTTATGGCTGACCACCAAAAACGCCAGATGTTTTTGCTCGCGCCGTGAAAAGCCGGGCATATCGGCTTGTTCAACGATATAAGCTGAGTGTTTGTGATAGCTGCTGTGAGCAATCGACAGGCCGATTTCATGGAGTTTAGCCGCCCATTCAATCCGTTTCATCCGTTCCAGATCGCTGACTGTGCCGTCATTTAACATCATGGCAAAGCGACAGGCTAAGGTTGCCACTCGCTGACTTTGTGGCAGATCGACATGATAGCGCCGTTTGAATTGGGTTACGGTGGTTTCGCGCATATCGCGATGATGATGACGGCCCAGCATGTCATACAACACCCCTTCGCGTAGTGCACCATCGGTAACCTGCATCTGTTCGATGCCTAAACCTTGGAAGACGGCCAACATCACTGCCAACCCACCTGAAATGACAGGTACCCGTTCTGCCCGCAGTCCTTCGATACTGACATTCTTGATATGCCCTGCATCAATCAACTGTTCTTTTAGCCATTCCATTCCAGCGAGGGTAATTTCGCCATCGCTAATTTCATTGGCTTCTAAAATATCGCGCAAGGAACGCGCTGTTCCAGAAGTGCCAATGGCTTGATCCCAATGGGCTTGAGCAAATTCATGGACTAGGGTTTGTACTTTATTGCCGGCAGCGGCTTCTGCTTCACGGAATTGGGCTTTGCCAATTTTGCCATCGGGGAAAAAACGGCGGCTGTAGCTGACACAGCCCATGGTTAAACTCTCGGTGCGGAGGGCTTTGTGTCCACTGCCAATAATAAACTCGGTCGAACCACCGCCAATATCCACCACCAAGCGCTTTTCACGGCTGCTCGGCAGGCTGTGCGCGGCGCCAAGGTAAATCAATCGCGCTTCTTCACGACCGGCAATAATTTCAATTGGGAAACCTAATAATGCTTCGGCTTGGGCGATAAAGGCCGTGGCATTTTTAGAGACCCGTAAGGTATTGGTACCAACAACACGTACGGCATCAGGGTTAAAACCCCGTAAGCGTTCGCCAAAGCGGGCCAAACAAGCTAATGCGCGTTCTTGGGTGGTTTCATCCAGATAGTTGTCTTCGGTCAACCCCCCACCAAGACGGACGGTGTCTTTCAGGCTATCGAGGGTATAAATCTGATCGTCCACGATACGGGCGATTTGTAAGCGAAAGCTATTTGAGCCGAGATCAACGGCAGCAAGGGTTTGAAAATGCGGCTGATTCACCCTGTTATGCTCCTGCACTGAGAAAACGGCTTGATCATTAGGCTGACAAGGTACGGCACGTTTTCTATCAAAAAGGTTGGTAAATAAACACAAAACGGGCGACTGAATGCCGCCCGTTTCTCGCTACAACTGGTCGATCAACGACAAAATATTATAGGCCAGCGGCACGTTCAGCATCTTCAATGGCTAAATGGCGAATGTCTTTGCCTTTAACCAAATAGACGACATATTCAGCGATATTTTTTGAATGATCGCCGATACGTTCAATCGCTTTGCTGATAAAGAGCGTGTCGATTGACATTGAGATGGTGCGCGGGTCTTCCATCATAAAGGTAATCAGCTGGCGCAAGCTGGCGCTGAAGTCTTCATCCAAATAGCGATCTTGCTTAGCAACATCCATCGCTGCCGAGACATCCAAGCGCGCAAAGGCATCCAAAGCATGACGTAGCATGGAAAGCGCGACTTCTGCCATTTTATGAATTTCACGCAAACGCGGCACATGCACACGATCGGCATCGAGAATCAGACGACCCATGCGGGCGATTTTTTGCGCTTCATCGCCAATACGCTCTAAATCGGTGATGGTTTTAATCACCGTCAACACCATCCGTAAATCAACGGCAGCAGGTTGGCGGCGTGCAATGATGAGCTGGCATTCCTCATCCAAGCCAATCTCCATTGAGTTGACTTGGGCATCGGTTTCGATCACACGCTCTAATGTATCGCGGTCGGCACGGGCCAAGCCATCGATAGCATTGCGAATTTGTTGTTCAACCAAGCCGCCCATCTGTAACACGCGGGTGCGAATGGATTCCAGTTCGAGATCGAACTGTTTAGAAATGTGTTCAGGCATCGTAACGTTTCCGTGTGGATTCAGGGGAAAGTAACGCGTTACCCTAGCAGGATGCTATGACGAAAACGTGACAATCCTGACGAATTGCAGCAAAAATTTTGCTCGACCACGTTGCGCCCGCGCTGTTTGGTGCGTTTTGGTTTATTTATACTCTTTTACACTGCCATCGGCCATGCCTAACAACAGCACATCTGCGTGTCGGCGGGCAAAGATACCACAGCACACGACACCGGGAATCTGGTTGATGGCTTCTTCCATTTCCACCGGTTTTTGAATATCTAAGCCGTGAACATCTAAAATCACATTGCCGTTATCCGTTACCACCCCTTGCCGCCATTCAGGATGACCGCCGAGTTTGACCAAATGTCGCGCTACCAAACTACGCGCCATTGGAATCACTTCGACAGGGACAGGAAATTCTCCCAATTTGCTGACGTATTTTGATTCATCGGCAATACAAACAAAGGTCTCTGCAGCGGCTGCCACAATTTTTTCACGGGTCAATGCACCGCCACCCCCTTTAATCATGTGCATGTGATGGTTAATTTCATCTGCCCCATCGACATAGAGGGCGATATCACCCACGGCATTTAACTCTAATACTTGAATTCCAGCTGCTTTGAGGCGTTCGGTACTGGCGACTGAGCTTGACACGGCCGCATCGATACGATCGCGTTGTTGTGCCAGAGCATCAATAAAATAGTTGACGGTTGAACCGGTGCCAACGCCAATAATAGACGGCTTCTCGGGCAGAAAATCGAGGGCTTTTAGGGCAGCGTTGCGTTTGAGCGTATTTTGATCCATGACATTATTCCTGAGTGAATGGGCGACTATTAGCCAATTATCCCACAAGCGGCAGCTTATTGTGTTTTGCGCTGTAAGCTTGGGCGTGGCTTTGCGGTTAATAAACACACTGCCTCAGCGGCAATGCCTTCTCCACGACCTAAATGGCCGAGTTTTTCCGAGGTTTTGGCCTTAATATTCACTTGTTCTGGTTCAACACCTAGGTCGGCGGCGATATTGATTCGCATCTGTCCAATATGTGGGGCCATTTTTGGCGCTTGTGCAATAATAGTTGAATCGAGGTTGGCTAAAACCCAGCCAGCCGCCAACACACGCTGATATGCCTCGCGCAATAAAATGCGGCTATCCATACCGGCATATTTTGCGTCAGTATCTGGGAAATGTCGTCCAATATCGCCTAAACCTGCTGCGCCCAACAGCGCGTCGGTGATGGCGTGTAACAGCGCGTCGGCATCCGAGTGTCCAGCCAAGCCTTTTTCATAGGGAATGTGGACGCCACCAAGAATCAGCGGGCGACCAACTTCCAACCGGTGTACGTCCCATCCTTGTCCAATTCTAAAACTCATTTTTTTCACCTTTCTGTTTTATCACCAAGCTGCCGCTAGCAAGGCTGCGCGCTTGTCGTTATGCTTAACGCTTTTATTGAAGCGTCTAGGAGATCTCATGCCTGCTCTATTGCCTCATCCCGATCCAGATGGCTTGCTGGAATATTCTGTGGTGTATACCGACCGTGCTTTGAATCACATGTCACAACGCTTTCAAGGTGTGATGCGTGATATTTCTCGTATTTTAAAATTAGTCTATCACGGCCACAGCGCAGTGATTGTGCCGGGTAGCGGTACGTTTGCGATGGAAGCGGTGGCGCGGCAGTTTGCGACTGGCCAACCGTGTTTGGTGATTCGTAATGGCTGGTTTAGTTACCGTTGGACGCAAATTTTTGAAGCCGGTTCGATTCCTTCCGCTTGTACCGTCTTAAAAGCCCGACAACAAGGTGAAGGTGCACAAGCGCCGTTTGCACCTGCTCCGCTAGAAGAGGTGCTGGCAACGATTGCCGAACAACGTCCCGCTGTTGTGTTTGCACCTCATGTTGAGACCTCATCCGGCATGATCTTGCCAGATAGCTATATCAAAGCCGTCGCGGATGCGGTACATGCCGTGGGTGGCATGATGGTGTTGGACTGTATCGCATCGGGGACGGTTTGGGTTGATATGGCGGCAACGGGTGTGGATGTGTTGGTCAGTGCACCGCAAAAGGGCTGGAGTGGGGTGCCATGTGCCGGTTTTGTGGTACTAAGCGAACTCGCTCGCCAGCGCATTGAGGCCACACAAAGTACAAGTTTTGCCTGTGATCTGAAAAAATGGCTGCAAATCATGGAAACCTTTGAACAAGGGGGCCATGCTTATCATGCGACGATGCCAACGGATGCTTTGGCTTCTGTCCGTGATGTGATGTTAGAAACTGAGGCCTATGGTTTTGCTAAGGTTTGCGAAGAGCAAAAAGAATTGGGTCGTCAGATGCGCGCTTTCTTAGTGGCCCGTGGTTTCCCCAGTGTTGCGGCCGAAGGTTTCCAAGCTCCCGGTGTCGTGGTGAGTTACACCACCGACCCTGACATTCAAACAGGTAAAAAGCTGATCGCGGCGGGGGTGCAAATTGCCGCAGGGGTGCCGTTACAATGTGATGAAGGCCCTGACTTCCGGACTTTCCGCATTGGCCTGTTTGGTTTAGATAAGCTTCATGCACCAGAACAAGCCGTAGCAAGGTTAGAACAAGGGTTTAGTGCCGCAGGTTTGTAAGCATGAAAAAAAGAGGATGTCATGGTGACATCCTCTTTTTGGTTGCGCTAGTTGGAATTACACAAATTCTAAGCCTGTTTGTGCCAATCCGGTGAGGTTAATTTTACCGCTGGCCACATCGCTGGCTAATAAAGTCAGGCTAGCTGCGCTGTGGGCGCCGCTGTCTAACAGTCCTTGGAAATGATTGAGGTCTGCAGCTGAAGGGGCGGTACCGACAACATTAAAATACAAGGTTTCTACCACCGTTTTAGCACTTGCATTCACGCCAACTCGTGCATCAATTGCCAATTTTGCCAGTTGGGTTGCATTGCCACCTTCGTCTAAGAACTTCAAGCCAATGCCAACATACCCAGCATTCTTGACCGATTCGGCACCAAACGTCGCCGCCAGAATTTTGGCAACAGTTCCTGCATTGCCATCAAGGTCAAAAGCGCGTTTTTGATCGGCGAATACCAATCGTTCAAACGACACCAGTTTCTCTGTGCTTTCACTGCTGGTAACAGTCAGTGTTGTACCGTCGCGTGTTACTGTGTACTGAGAAAACGCTTTGCTAAAGGTTTTGCTATCGATACCTGACCCACCAGTATGCACGGTGCTGGTACTATTTTTCTCAACTAAGTAATACAGTTTGTTATCACTGTTGACATCGTTCCATTGGCCTAACTCACCAATCCCCCCTGTGGGCGCTGGCCATTTGCCCATGCCCAAGGCCAAACTGTCTTGAGCACCACCAAAGTCATCTGGTTCGGTGCCCAAACTGCCCTTGCCCCAGTTTTGATAGCCACTGCTGACATTGCTGCCATTAACCCACAGCCAATTCCCTTCGGTCACGCGGTCGCTGGCGCCAAGCCATACATAAGCCGCCCCGCCGCCATCCTCTGCGGTGGGAAAGGACAGGTTCAAGGCACTGATGGCATTCACAATGGCCTGATTTTCGGCCTGTGATTCAATCATCGCCAAATAGCCTTGGCTGGCCTCAGCGGCGGTTTTGGCTTCAGACCACGTTTTGGCAGTGGGTACTAACTCGTAGCTGTGGCCACCATAAGAAAACTGATACGTCATGCTTCACCTCTTTATCAACAGAAAAATTCTTGTTATGCATAAAGAGAATAGCATGTTATCAGGAAGAATAACTAGGTCTAATACATGACAAAAAAACAGCGCAACATCATGCTGCGCTGTTTTTTCTTGGTGGGGAATGATTAACCAAAATGACCGCGGGCGTTGGCGAACATGCGGAACCATGCACCATTTTCACCCCAACTGGATGGATACCAGCTGTTTTGCACACTGCGGAACACCCGTTCTGGGTGTGGCATCATGATGGTGAAACGGCCATCAGCAGTCGTCACCGACGTAATCCCCTGTGGCGAACCATTTGGATTGCGTGGATATACCTCAGTGGCTTGGCCTTGATGATCGATGTAACGCATTGCCACCTGTGCCTGCGCTTGTTGCTCGGCACTGTTAAAGGTGGCGCGACCCTCACCGTGGCTGACCACCACGGGCAAGCGGCTGCCGGCCATGTCTTGGAAGAACAATGATGGGCTGTCGGCGACTTCCACCATCACAAACCGTGCTTCGAATTGTTCCGATACATTACGCAAGAACTTCGGCCAATGCTCGGCACCGGGGATGATCTCTTTCAAATTAGACATCATCTGGCAACCATTACACACGCCAAGGGCTAACACATCTGGACGAGCAAAGAAGGCCTCAAACTCAGCACGGGCTTGTGGGTTAAACAAGATTGACTTTGCCCATCCTTCACCCGCACCCAGCACATCGCCATAACTGAAACCACCGCAGGCAGCCAAGGCTTGGAAATCTTGCAAAGACACCCGCCCTGCGATGATGTCGCTCATGTGAACGTCAACTGCTGCAAAACCGGCACGGTCAAAGGCGGCTGCCATTTCAATCTGGCCGTTGACCCCTTGCTCACGCAAAATCGCAATGCGCGGTTGGGCACCAACATTGATTAACGGTGCGGCAGGGTTATCTTCTGGGTTGAAAGACAATTCAGCAAATAAGCCACGATCTTGTTTATCGCTTAACAACAAGAATTCGCTTTCAGCACAAGCAGGATTGTCGCGCAGCCGTTGAATGCGGTAGCTGGTTTCGGCCCACACTTGTTGCAGCTCAGCACGTGATTCTGCAAACAACTGCAGCTCGCCACGACGGAAGGTCAGCTTATCATCTTGGCTTGGGCTGCCTAATACATACACTTCGCGTGACAAGCCGGCTTGTTGTAAGCGTTCTAATACCTTGGCGGTATCCGCTTTTTTGACTTGTAAGACCGCGCCTAATTCTTCGTTGAACAACACACGGATGACGCGGGCGTATTCTGCCGAGGCAGGGTCTGCTTGGATAAAGTCATCATTGACCATTTGCGCTTGTTTGCGGCCAATGACCAATTCATCAATATCAATGTCAATACCACAATGACCAGCGAAGCTCATCTCAGCGAGGGTAGCGAATAAGCCACCATCAGAACGGTCGTGATAGGCCAGTAACAGCTGGTCTGCCAGCAGACTTTGCACGCCTTGCCATAAGGCTGCGAGCTGTTGGGGTTGGTCTAAATCGGGTGCTAAACCATCAACGGATTTCCACACCTGACCCAAGGCCGATCCACCTAAGCGGCAACGGCCATTGCCAAGATCAATTAACAACAGATCGGTATCGCTGTCGGCTTGCAACTGTGGTGTTACGGTGCAGCGGACATCTTTGACCGGCGCAAAGGCCGACACGATCAAAGACAGCGGCGCGACAACAGATTTGGTTTCACCCTCTTCTTGCCAGACAGTTTTCATCGACAGCGAATCTTTGCCGACCGGAATCGACAAGCGCAGCGTTTGTGCCAAATCAGATACCGCTTTCACTGTATCGAACAGTTTGGCATCTTCTGCGCCATGACCTGCCGCCGCCATCCAGTTAGCAGAGAGCTTGACCTCGCCCAAATCACCGACATAAGCCGCTGCCAAGTTGGTGACTGCTTCACCGATTGCCATCCGGCCTGAAGCTGGGGCATCAATCAACGCCACTGGGGTACGTTCACCCATTGCCATCGCTTCACCTAAATAGGTGTTAAAGCCCATGGTAGTGACTGCCACATCTGCCACCGGCACTTGCCACGGCCCGACAAACTGATCGCGTGCAGTCATCCCACCCACTGTACGGTCACCGATGGTGATAAGGAAGTTTTTGCTGGCAACGGTTGGCAGACGCAATACGCGGTAGGCCGATTCGCGCAAATCAAAACGAGAGGCATCAAACACACTCGGTTGATGTGCTTGGCGATTGACTTGGCGAGTCATTTTCGGTGGTTTACCGAGTAACACTTCCAGCGGCATATCCACTGGCCGGTTATCGAATAAATCATCACGCACGATCAATTGGCCGCTATCGTCGGTCACACCGAGGATGGCAAACGGACAACGCTCACGCTCACACAACGCACGGAAGGTATCGATGGCGTCAGGTTTGACTGCCAAAACATAGCGTTCTTGCGATTCGTTACACCAAATTTGCATCGGGCTCATTCCCGATTCTTCAATATGGATGTTACGCAAGGCAATAGTGGCACCGCGACCGTTACCGTGTACGATTTCGGGTAAGGCATTAGAAAGACCACCGGCACCGACATCGTGGATCGATAACACAGGGTTATCACCGCCCAACTGCCAGCAACGGTCAATCACTTCCTGACAACGGCGTTCAATTTCTGGATTACCACGTTGTACCGAGTCAAAATCCAGATTCTCGCTGTTGGCACCGGTGTCCATTGACGAAGCGGCACCCCCGCCTAAACCAATCAATAAGCCGGGGCCGCCAAGCTGCACCACCAGTGCACCAAGCGGAATATCGGCTTTTTCAATTTGCTGTTCTTGGATATTGCCCAAGCCACCTGCAATCATGATTGGCTTGTGATAACCGCGCATTTGACCTTGGAATTCTTCCTCAAAGGTACGGAAGTAACCAGTCAGATTAGGGCGGCCAAATTCATTGTTAAACGCTGCGCCACCAATCGGGCCTTCAATCATAATGTCTAAGGCAGAGGCAATCCGGCCGGGTTTGCCGTATTCGCTTTGGTCGGCACTGTAATATTCCCACGGCTGTTTGAAGTGTGGGATGTTCAAGTTCGATACGGTAAAGCCGGTTAAGCCTGCTTTCGGACGTGAACCACGACCGGTGGCCCCTTCATCACGAATCTCACCGCCAGAACCTGTTGCTGCACCGGGGAACGGTGAAATGGCCGTTGGGTGGTTATGCGTTTCCACCTTCATAATGATATGGGTGGGTTCGTGATGATAGCGATAAGCCGCTGTGTTCGGCTGTGGGTAGAAACGGTCGATGGTTGCACCATCAATCACCGAGGAATTATCTGAATACGCCACGCGTGTGCCATGTGGCCACGCCTTGTGGGTGTCGCGGATCATCCCAAACAAGCTTTTCGCTTGTGCTTCGCCATCGATAATAAAATCGGCATTGAAAATTTTATGGCGGCAATGTTCCGAGTTCGCTTGTGCAAACATCATCAGCTCAACATCGCTTGGATTACGGCCCAAACGGGTGAAGTTATCGAGCAGATAATCGATTTCATCTTCAGACAAAGCCAAACCCATTTCACGGTTGGCTTGTTCTAAACCGGCGCGACCAGCCTGTAAAATATCGACATGCGCGAGGGGGGCTGGCGCGATGTGAGTAAACAAAGCGTCAGCGGCATTCAAGTCGGAGACCACTTGCTCAGTCATGCGATCATGCAGCAATGCTGTCAGTTGTTGCGTTGTCGCAGCATCAAGTGGTGTATCAGCGTGAATCCAGAACGCGATGCCGCGCTCGAGACGTTTCACTTTTTCTAAACCACACAGGCGAGCAATGTCGCTGGCCTTAGAAGACCAAGGCGAAATGGTGCCTAAGCGGGGTAGAACTAAAAATAATTGCGCATCGGCTGTTGGCGTGGCTAGCGCAGGATAATCACCATAATCCAACACTTTTTCTAAGGTGGATTGTTCTTGCGCTGTCAGCGGCGCTGTAACTTCGGCAAAATGCCAAAATTCTGCGGCAAGCGTCAGCTCAGGTAGGTTGGCCTCACGGGCACTAGCCAGTAATTTTTCTAAACGAAAAGGGGAAAGGGCAGCGCGACCGCGCAGCTTCAGAATCGGGGACATGGCGAGACTCGCACACACGGATCGAAAAAAGGCGTTCATAATACCTGAAAACCCGCCACACTTCAGCCATGGCTGAGGCAGGCTGTATCATTTATTGAGGAGTAGGTCATGAAAAAAATCGAAGCGATCATCAAACCATTCAAATTAGATGAGGTGCGTGAAGCCCTGTCTGCGTTGGGTGTCAATGGTTTAACCGTAACCGAGGTAAAAGGGTTTGGTCGGCAAAAGGGCCATACCGAGCTTTATCGCGGTGCAGAATATGTGGTGGATTTTCTGCCAAAAGTGAAAGTTGAAGTTGTGCTGGCTGACGATTTATTAGAGCAGGCCATCGAAGCCATCGTGAACAGTGCCCGCACCGGTAAAATTGGTGACGGTAAAATTTTTGTGTTCGATGTGGCGCAAGTGGTACGGATTCGTACCGGCGAGATGGGCGAGCAAGCCGTTTAATTCGGTGCGACATAAAAAGAAAAACGCGGGTTGTTCCCGCGTTTTTCTTTGCCAATGCCGTGGCGAGGTTGTCGACGTGTTAGGCCTTCAAGTTGATATTGCTGCCAATGTTAGGGTTGTCTGGTTTTTTCGGTTCAGCTTCTTGTTGTGCTTGCACCTGAACTTGTTTTGCAACCTGTTCTTGGTTTTCCGCCGCCTTTTTCAATGCAGGAGAAGGCGCTGGATCGAGAACATTCATGGCTTGGGTTTGGGTATCGATGGTATTCATGCTGCACATCCCTTGGTTAACGGTGAAACGACAATGATCGGCCTCTGTTCCAGAATAGGGGCTTTAAGCCCGATCTTCTAGCCCCATATCGGCATCCTAGCTGTTTTTCTGATGTTTTATTTGCCAAGAAATGGATTTCGCCATGACTCAAGTTCGCCATCAACGCCTTCTTATCCTCGGCTCTGGCCCAGCGGGTTATACCGCTGCAGTGTATGCAGCTCGTGCTAATCTCAATCCAGTGATTATCACCGGCATGGCGCAAGGCGGCCAACTGATGACCACCACCGATGTTGATAACTGGCCAGCCGATGCCGACGGTGTGATGGGGCCAGAATTGATGGCACGATTTGAAAAACATGCCTTGCGTTTTGGTACTGAAATTATTTTCGACCATATCCATACCGCAAAACTGACTGAAAAGCCGATGCGCCTGATCGGTGACCAAGGGGAGTACACCTGTGACGCCCTGATTATTGCCACCGGTGCCTCAGCGCAGTATTTGGGTTTACCGTCGGAAGAAGCCTTCAAAGGCAAGGGGGTGTCGGCATGTGCGACGTGTGACGGGTTCTTCTACAAGAAACAAAAAGTGGCCGTGATTGGTGGCGGCAATACAGCCGTGGAAGAGGCCTTGTATCTGGCGAATATTGCCGATCATGTGACCGTGGTACACCGCCGCGATAAATTCCGTTGTGAAAAAATTCTGGCCGATAAACTGATGCAGAAAGTGGCCGAAGGCAAAATCACTGTTGAGTGGAACCATACTTTAGATGAAGTGTTAGGCGATGCTTCCGGCGTAACGGGTGTTCGCTTACGCTCTACCGCAGATGACAGCACCAAACAACTGGATTTGGCTGGGGTCTTTGTTGCGATTGGGCATAAACCCAATACTGATTTATTCGTCGATCAACTGACGATGGAAAATGGCTATATCGTGACCCAAGGCGGTCATCAAGGCCAAGCCACGGCCACCAATTTACCCGGTGTTTTCGCCGCCGGTGATGTGCAAGACCATATCTATCGCCAAGCGATTACTTCGGCGGCCTCCGGTTGCCAAGCGGCACTGGACGCCGAACGCTATCTTGATGGGCTTGCTTCGGCGTAATGGTCAAGCGCACAGTGGCCTATTCTCCGTTCAAAGCGGCGCTGCGCGCTGTGCGCCTTTCCCCCTCTCCTCCGCCCGTCGCGCCGCCGCCTCCTGAGCCTGAGTTTCGACAGTTATTTGCTGATGTTGTGCCGTTGGCGGTTGAACCACGGGTACAGCATCCATCTCCACGCCCCTCACCGCATCCTCGCCAATGTCCGGTTCATTCACCGATTCCTGCTTCTCATGCTGAAATGGCACATGCGTTTGACTATTTCGATGCCGAAACAGTGCCGCCACACTTTTTGCGAACGGGTATCCAACATCAGGTATTGCGTCAATTACGAGCAGGGCATTGGCCGGTGGTGGCCGAGATTGATTTGCATGGGGCAAGCCGTCATCAGGCGGAAGAACGGTTGTTGACCTTTTTGTTTTTGGCACAACAACGCGGTCAAGCGGTACGGGTGATTCACGGTTTGGGGATGGGTTCGGCAGTTGGTGCGCCGGTGTTAAAGCCTTTGGTGCGACAGTGGTTGTCGCGACATCCAGAAGTTTTGGCGTTTTGTGAAGATGCCGGCGGTGGTGCGGTATTGGTTTTGCTCCGCCGCCGCCGACAAACTGATTAAGACTGTGGACGGCAAGGTAGCCAAATCGAGTTTTCTAACGACATGGCCAACTCGCCATGTTGGTTGTGTACCACCCAACGCAGCTGAATGCTGCCAAATCCGGGTTTTGAACGAGAGGCTTTCTTGCCCAAAATTTCCACACTGGCTTGTAAGGTATCACCAGGCCGCGTTGGGCGCGGCCAACGTAATTGGTCAATCGACATCCCAATCAAACCACCGGCGACACGATGAGCCAGCATATCGACAAACTGCCGCATCGCAACCAATGCGGTTTGCCAGCCACTGGCGGCTAAACCATCAAAAAACGTGGTTTTAGCGGCAATCGGATCGGTATGAAACGGTTGTGGGTCATGTTGCTGTGCAAACGCGATAATGTCTGCCTCGCTCAAAGTGGTGCGGGTAGGGCTGGTGAATACCATCCCTACTTCAAAATCTTCAAAATACAACGTAGCGGGTAAGGTTTCTAACAAACTCATTACAGAAACAACTCCATTAGAAAAAGCGATCTAATAATTTACGGCTATGGCGATCAAGTTGATTGAGGTCGCGAATCAGAAATTGCACCCCGTGGCGGTCGCTAATCAGAAGATGGTGGCGACCAAGACGGCGGATATCATCTTCGCTTTTTAATGTTAACTCTGTTGTGCCTCGGTCTGTTTCAATTTGCCACGTGCTAGGCGTGGCAAAGCTCGATACCGCCAACAGGCGCCGGATTTCCGGCATAAACTCACGTTGTGCCAACTCTTCTAATACCAAGCTGCGTAAGCGCGGCGGCAACATGGTCAGGCGTTCAATCCATACCAATTCATGGCCATCACTGCTGACCAAAGAAATGCCCTCGTCGGGCGCTTCAATCGGAAACGCCCGCACCGGCACGACACCAATATGCACTTGTTCATCATTGGTGGTCAGGACCAACTGACCAAAATTATTACGGTTTAACTCAAAATCGAGCGCTAGATAATCAGCAATCGAAGGATCGTGCATCATGATGACTTTCCTAGGTTATTCGGTGGTGCCCTGTAAGCTGGCATGGGCTTCTTCATTTAATTTGGCTTGGGCTTGATAAAGACGGAAATAATGCCCTTGTTGAGCCAACAAGGTATCGTGCTGCCCCACTTCCACCACTTCCCCACGATCTAACACCACAAGGCGATCTGCCTGCCGTAGCGTCGATAGGCGGTGGGCAATGGCGATGGTGGTACGGCCTTTCACCAAATTATCCAAAGCTTTTTGAATTTCTTTTTCGGTCTCGGTATCCACCGAAGCGGTGGCTTCATCCAAAATCAGAATTTTTGGATTGATTAACAAGGCACGCGCAATCGAAATGCGCTGTCTTTCGCCGCCGGATAAGGCCTGACCACGTTCTCCCACCAGTGAGTCATAGCCTTGAGGCAATCGCAAAATAAAGTCATGGGCGTGGGCGGCGCGGGCGGCAGCGAC
>NZ_JBSQVP010000027.1:0-33348 GCF_055136605.1 Aquaspirillum sp.
GACAGAGGGGTTTGCGAGGCAGGCTTGAGCACCATCGTGCAACCCGCAGCTAAAGCAGGGCCGGCCTTACGGGTAATCATCGCCGAAGGGAAGTTCCACGGTGTGATGGCGGCACAGACACCAATCGGCTGTTTCATCACTAAAAAGCGACGGTCGGCCAATGGACTCGGGATCATATCGCCGTAGATACGTTTGCCTTCTTCGGCAAACCATTCCAAGAAGCTTGCGGCGTAAACAATTTCACCACGCGATTCCACCAGCGGTTTACCTTGTTCCGCCGTCATCAAGCGCGCTAAATCTTCTTGGTTCGCCAACATCAGCTCATACCAGCGGCGCAAAATCGTCGCACGCTCTTTCGCTGTTTTTGCCCGCCAAGCAGGCAATGCAGCATCGGCAGCATCAATCGCAGCGCGGGTTTCTTCGGCAGTCAAAGAAGGCACATGGGCAATAACTTCACCCGTGGCAGGGTTATCAACAGCAATGGTGTTGCCCGATGCCGCGTCACACCATTGGCCATTGATATAAGCTTGTTGGCGTAACAGTTCGGGACGCTGTAGTTGCAGCAACATAGTCAGCTCCTAGCGGGCAATTAGGCCGATTTCATGGCCGATTCAAGAATAGTCAGACCTTCTTCCAGCACGCTGTCTTCAATCGTCAACGGCATTAAGAAGCGAATCACATTGCCATAGGTGCCGCAGGTCAATAAGACCAAACCGCCTTCCAAGGCTTTGGCTTGCACGCGCTTGGTGAAGTCGGCATCAGGTTTACCATCTTGCATAAACTCCACCGCCACCATCGCACCCAAACCACGAACATCAGCAATTTGTGGCACCGCACCGCGCAGGGATTCCAGACGCGAGGTCAGTTTTTCACCAATCGCCAAGGCGCGTTCACACAGTTTTTCTTCTTCAATCACATCAATCACTGCCAGTGCCGCCGCCAGAGACAATGGATTACCGGCATAAGTGCCACCTAAACCGCCGGGGGCTGGGGCATCCATCAATTCGGCACGACCCACCACCGCCGCCAGAGGGAAGCCACCGGCCAACGATTTAGCCATCGTCATCAAATCTGGTGAAACACCGCTGTATTCCGTGGCGAACATCTTACCGGTACGGGCAAAACCAGCTTGAATCTCATCGGCAATCAACAAAATGCCATATTGGTCACAGATCCGGCGCAATTCGCGGAACAGTTCTGGGGGGGCAACATTAAAGCCACCTTCGCCTTGAACCGGTTCCAAAATAATTGCGGCCACGCGCTCAGGATCGACGGAAGATTTGAAAATTTCTTCCAAACAACGAATCGAGGTTTGTACGCTGACGCCTTGCACTTTGTTTGGGTATGGGACGTGATAGACATCGGCAGGGAAGGGGCCAAAGCCTTTTTTGTAAGGATTGACCTTGCCGGTTAAGGTCATGGTCAACAAGGTGCGGCCGTGGAACGCGCCGGAGAACGCGACAACAGCAGGGCGGCCAGTGGCAGCGCGTGCCACTTTAATGGCATTTTCCACCGCTTCGGCACCGGTGGTCACAAAGAAGGTTTTTTTCTCACCGCTAATAGGGGCCAAGGCATTCAGTTTTTCTGCCAAAGCCACATAGCTTTCATAGGGAAACACTTGGTAGCAAGTGTGTGAGAATTTCTCTAATTGCCCAGCGACAGCCGCTTGCACCTTAGGATGCAGATGGCCGGTGTTCAGCACGGCAATCCCTGCCGCAAAATCAATCCAACGGCGGCCTTCTACATCCCAGACTTCTGCATTTTTCGCACGCTCAGCATAAATCTGAGTGGTAATCCCCACACCACGCGGGGTTGCAGCAAGACGGCGCGCATTTAATTCAGCATTACTAGGCATAACAGTCTCCACAGAAGGATGCGGATTGATTCCGCAGGTCAAGATCAATTCAAAAAATTTATTGGCTGATACCGCGCAGGCGTTCCGAACGCCGGCGCAACATTTCAACCGTGACTAACATGGCAATCGAGAACAACACCAACAGCGTCGCCGCAGCCAAAATCGTTGGCGACAATTGTTCACGAATCCCCGACCACATTTGACGGGGTAATGTCCGTTGTTCTGAACCGGCCAAGAACAACGCCACCACCACCTCATCAAACGAGGTCACAAAGGCAAAGATGCCGCCGGATACCATGCCGGGCAAAATCATCGGTAATGTGACACGGCGGAACGTGGTCACCGGATTGGCGCCCAAGCTAGCAGCAGCACGCAACAATCGCGCATCAAAGCCGGTCAAGGTTGCGGTCACGGTAATCACCACAAACGGGGTCGCCAAAGCAGTATGTGCCAGCACCATGCCTAACCGCGTGTTGACCAATCCCCAATCGGCGTAGAACAAGAACATCCCCACCGCAGCAATAATCAGCGGCACAATCATCGGCGAGATAATCAGTGCCATCACTGGCCCACGCCAAGGGAATTCAGGTCGCGCCAAACCTAAGGCAGCCAATGTCCCTAAGAACATCGACAACAGCGTTGTCGCAATCCCAAAGAACAAGCTGTTGTATAACGCCCGTTGCCATTCTGCCGAGCCGAAGAAATCCAGATACCACCGCAGCGATAACCCCGGCATCGGATAGGTAAAGAAGGCTTCAGCATTAAACGACAACGGCACAATCACCAAGATCGGTGCGATCAAAAATAACAACACCAAACCGGATAAGACTCGTACTCCGTAGTACACCGTTTTCTCGGGCATCCCCGCGTAATCTGGTAGCGCCATGATCTCTTACCCCAGTTTCATGTTGTTGACACCGACAAGGCGGCTATAGATGGCATACAGCACCAAAGTTGCGGCAAATAAGACGGCGGCTAAGGCAGCGGCCATGCTCCAGTTCAATGTTTCGTTGGTATGCAGTGCCACAAAGTAACTCAGCATCTGGTCACGCGGCCCGCCCACCAAAGCCGGTGTGATGTAGTAACCCACTGCCATAATGAACACCAATAAACACCCAGCGCCCACCCCCGGCAAGGTCTGCGGCACATACACCTTCCAGAACACGGTCCAAGGATTCGCCCCTAAGCTGGCTGCAGCGCGGGCATACACCGGAGGAATACTCTTCATCACGCTATAGAGTGGCAAAATCATAAATGGCAGCAAAACATGGGTCATCGCCACCACCACACCAAAGCGGTTAAAAATCAGCTGCACAGGGGCATCAAACAACCCCATCAACTGCATCACTTGGTTCACGACACCATTGTTTTGCAACAACACAATCCATGCGGTTGTGCGGACTAACAGCGAAGTCCAAAACGGCAACAGCACACAGATCATCAACAAATTGGCGGTTTTGGCAGGCAAATTGGCCAGTAACCATGCCAAAGGATAAGACAAGGCCAAACACGCCGCCGTCACCAACGCACTGATCCAAAATGTGCGGTAGAGAATATCGAGATGAATGGCCTCATCGTCGGACACACTGACAATTTCGCCACTGGCAGAACGAGTCAGATCAAGGGCACGCAGTAAAAAGAAATCGGTGTAGCTGCTGCTGGCATTGCGAATCACTCGCCACGTTTCCACTTCCCCCCAGCGTGGGTCGGCATCAATAAACTGTTGCCGCAGGTTTTCGCTCTCAAAACTGGCCACTTTACGGCCGGCTTTCATTAGCAAGCTCAACATCCCCGGCGAGTCGTAGTTCAAACGCTTGGCGGGAACGGCTAAACGCTGTTCTGCATAAGCGGTGTCTAAATCTTGTGCCAAAGCCACAAACACGGCTTCCTCTGGCACACTTTTGCCATCCCATGCCTGAATCATTTGGGCTGTTTTTGGCAGACCTTCAGCCACTTCAGGGCTATGTACCGCACGCCATAACAACTTGCCAATTGGCGCAGCAAAGGTAAACAGAATAAACAGCAACAATGGCGCAACCAACAACGCAGCTTGTAGCTTGCGTCGCCGTTCTGAACGCGCTAAACGCTTTTTAAGGCTAAGCCCAGTGCCCTCGGATAACGGCGCACTGGTAGCAGAAGACAAAGTGGATGCAGTCATAACATACTCTCCGGCGTAGTGCGGCGGCCAAGCGCCGCCGCCACGCTAAGACGGATTACTGGGCGAGCCAGGAGACAAAGCGAGTGTTGATTTCTTCAAAGTGGTCAGCCCAGAATTCAGCACTGGCCGGTAAGGCTTTCTTCATGTTTTCTGGGTTGGTTGGCAAGTCTTGCAACACTTCTTTACTGATGTGTTTCACAGCATCTTTGTTGGTTGGGCCGTAAGCAATGTATTTCGATTGATTTGCCATGACTTCAGGCTGTGAAGCAAAGGCCAAGAATTTCATTGCAGCATCTTTTTTCGGTGCACCTTTTGGAATACTCCAACCATCGAAGTCATACACCTGACCATCCCACACAATCTTGAATGGTTTTTTCTCGTTTTTCGCGGCATCGAAAATACGACCATTGAAAGCAGTGGTCATCACCACATCACCAGAGTCCAACAATTGTGGTGCTTGCGCGCCAGCTTCCCAGAATTTCAGATTACCTTTCAGGCTATCCAATTTTTTGAAAGCACGGTCTTGACCGGCTTTAGTGGCCAACACCTTATACACATCCTTCGGTGCCACACCGTCAGCCATCAGTGCAATTTCCATGTTCACTTTTGGATTTTTACGAATCGCACGCGCACCGGGGAATTTCTTCAAGTCAAAGAAATCGTTAATAGTGGAAGGTTTCGCACCGGCAAATTTCTTATCGTTGTAGGCATACACATTCGACCACACGATAGAACCGATAAAGCAAGGGGTGATAGAACCGGGCAAGAATTTGGATTTATCAACCAGTTTGTCGATGCGTTCCAAAATCCCCTCATCACAACCGCGCATCCCGTCAGCCGATTCCATGGTGACTGCGTCCCAGCTCACAGCCTTTTTCTCAACCATGCCTTTGATTTTGGCCATCTCGTTGTTCCACACATCTTCAACGATTTTGTCGCCAGTTTTGGCCATGTAAGGCTCAAAGTAGGCTTTACGGATGCTGTTAGAATAAGCACCGCCGCCAGTGGTCACGGTGAACTGTTCAGCCATTGCCATACCGCTAGCAGCCAACAGCGACAGGGCAATCACAGAATAAGACAACTTTTTCATGATGAAACTCCTCTTGAGGTTGCGGGGTCGTACGAGTTATTGCAAAAGGTCAAGCGCACGGCAGTCTTCTAATTTCCAGCCGACGTAAATCGTTTGACCTGCTTCAGGGGTAAAACCAAGATCATTGTTTTGGGTTTTGATGATGAAATCATCGTGACCACACAAGGCAACGCGGACACGCAAATGGTCGCCGAGGTAAATGATTTCTTCGATGGTGGCGCTAAAACAATTGGCATAGTTAGCTAAGGTTTCGGCTTTGTCGGCCACATCCACACGCTCTGGACGTAACGACAGGCTCACCTCACCCCCCACTTGTGTTTTCACAACGGGGAAGGCATGAATCACCGAACCATCGGTTAATCGCACATCGCAGCTTTGTGCTGAGAGGGCTTCCACCTTACCGTGTAAGCGGTTGTTTTCACCGATAAATTGTGCCACGAACGAGTTTTCTGGCCGTTCGTAAAGATCCGCCGGTGCTGCCAGCTGTTGAATCACACCATCGTTGAACACCGCAATGCGGTCACTCATGGTCAAGGCTTCGGATTGATCGTGTGTCACATAAATCATGGTGATGCCGAGCTTTTCGTGCAGATGTTTAATTTCAATCTGCATGTGTTCGCGCAGTTGTTTATCCAATGCGCCCAAAGGCTCATCCATCAACACAATTTCTGGTTCAAAAATCAATGCCCGCGCCAAGGCGATACGCTGTTGTTGCCCACCCGATAGTTGGGCAGGGCGACGGTCGGCATAGGCGGTCAGGCGCACCATATCCAATGCTTTTTTCACTTTTTCATCGACATTGCTGCCAGATTGACCACGTACGGTAAGCGGAAAAGCCAAGTTTTCGGCCACGGTCATGTGAGGGAATAAGGCATAGTTTTGGAACACCATGCCCATGCCGCGTTTATGCGGTGGTACACGGTTAATACGCTGGCCACCCACCAAAATATCGCCTTCGGTTGCGGTTTCAAAGCCAGCCAACATCATCAAAGAAGTGGTTTTACCCGAGCCGGACGGCCCCAATAAGGTGAGGAATTCACCACGGCGCACATCAAGATTCAGGTTTTTTACAATCAGGGTTTCTCCATCATATGTTTTTTGAACATTGATGAAACGTACATGCGGTGCATGGGTGTCTGGATGCGTCATTTTCTGCTTGGCCTCCCCTAACGCCGATCAGCGCGACGGGTTGTCGTTGGTTTTTGTGAATCATGGCCCGTCTTGCATTGCAGGAACCGTGCCAGTTATTTTTTGGCGATTTCATCTGAAAATCGGCTAATTTCAGGTGAAAAAATACTGCTTACGGCAAATAAGCCGTAATTTTCCTCTAATAACTTGCTTGGCGCACCGAATTGGTTTTCAGTGCGCCGTCGCGGTGCATTAAGCGAAAGCTTGAATACCGGTTTGTGCACGTCCCAAAATCAGCGCATGAACATCATGCGTGCCTTCGTAGGTATTGACGGCCTCTAAGTTCATCACATGACGAATCACATGGAACTCATCGGCAATACCATTACCACCGTGCATATCGCGGGAGATGCGTGCAATATCCAGCGCTTTACCGCAGTTATTGCGCTTGATCAGCGAAATCATTTCTGGGGCAGCGCGACCTTCATCCATCAAACGACCCACGCGCAGCGCAGCTTGTAAACCCAAGCTGATTTCAGTTTGCATATTGGCCAACTTCAGCTGAACCAACTGTGTCGCGGCCAAAGGACGATTGAATTGTTTGCGGTCGAGAGTGTATTGACGTGCGGCGTGCCAGCAGAACTCAGCCGCACCCATTGCCCCCCAAGCGATGCCATAACGAGCTTTATTCAAACAACCAAAAGGCCCTTTCAGCCCTTTTACATGCGGCAATAAGTTTTCGTCTGGCACAAAAACATCGTCCATCACAATTTCACCGGTGATGGACGCGCGTAAGGAAAACTTGCCGTGAATTTTGGGCATCGACAGCCCTTTCATGTCTTTCTCTAACACAAAGCCACGAATTTCATCGGCGTCGTCTTTGGCCCATACCACACAGATATCTGCGATAGGGCTGTTGGTGATCCACATTTTGCTGCCTTTGAGGATGTAACCGCCATCGACCTTTTTCGCACGCGTTTTCATGCTGGCAGGATCCGAGCCGGCATCAGGTTCGGTCAAACCAAAACATCCCACCCATTCACCGGTAGCTAACTTAGGCAGGTATTTCTCTTTTTGTTCGTCTGTGCCATAGGCATAGATGGGGTGCATCACCAAGGAAGATTGCACGCTCATTGCCGAGCGATAACCTGAGTCCACGCGCTCTACCTCGCGAGCGACCAAACCATAGGCCACATGCGACAGGCCAGCGCAGCCATAGCCTTCGATGGTGCAACCCAACAGCCCCAATTCGCCCATTTCGCTCATGATTTCACGGTCGAAACGCTCTTCGCGGTTGGCTGTTAAGACACGGCTCAACAGTTTCTCTTGGCAATACGCATAGGCGCTATCGCGCACCATACGTTCTTCTTCAGTCAGTTGATCTTCTAACAGCAGGGCGTCTTCCCATTGAAAGGCCGGACGAGCATTCGACATGAGCAATCTCCAATAAACAGGGCAAAGCGGGCAACCGCAACAGTTCCACACAGCGGAACATTGTTTTACAATGCAGAACAAAACATAGCCTTTCTCTGCTAAGCTGTAAAGAGTTTCTGTCATCAAGTTGATGACGCAGTGCAACAAAAATTTGATAAACAACATCTATCCCATATTTAAAAAATCTTTGAAAAATAAGGAAAAATCATGAATATCCAGACCGAAGAGGCGGTTGGAAATGATGAGGAAAAAGACCGTTTATTTGTGACGGCTTTGGCACGGGGTTTGGAAATTTTGGCGGCGTTCCGTGCGGATGATGCCAACTTATCTAACCAACAATTGGCCCAGCGTACCCAGTTACCCAAGTCTACGGTGTCCCGTTTGTGCTACACCCTGATCAAATTGGGTTATCTACGACAGGACACAGAAAGCGGCTTATACCGTTTGGGCTACGGTGTGTTGGAATTGGCTTCTTCTTTTTTATCAAGCTTTGATATTCGCGCCCACGCGGAACCCTTGATGCGTGAATTTGCTCACACTTACCAAGTCTCGGTCAGTTTGGCTGTCGCAGATGGCATTGATATGGTTTATCTGGAAACCTGCCGTAGTAGTTCTCGAATTTCGGTACAACTCACAGTCGGCTTACGCGACCCTATTGCGACAACGGCGATTGGACGGGCTTATTACGTCAGTTTGGACAATGAGGCACGGCAAGCCGTGGACCGGAAAATGGCCATCCGTTATGACTCACAATGGCCAGAGATGGCTGCACGTTTACGACTGGCGCAGCGTAGCTTTGTTGAAGATGGCTATTGCACAGCCTTTGGCGAATGTGAGTCAGATGTCTGTGCGATTGGCGTACCGCTGCAGCTGCCCAATAACCAATTATTCAGCCTCAATGCCTGCGTACCGACATTTACTTTTCAGGAAAAAAATATGCGCGAGGTCGTAGCCCCCGCCCTGATCAATTTAGCGGCGCAAATTCGTACCGGCAGTCGTCATGCTTGACAGGCAACAGCAAACGGTGGTTTGATGGGGGCCATGAATACCGTAAATCGTTCCCACACCACATACGCTTATTATTGGTGGCCCCTCCAACAGGCGGCCATGCTGCGTCACGGTTAACGAATTTACACCCTCGACACTCAGCCCATGCCGCCGCGACTGGCGGCATGTGTGTTTCTGGTCGTGGTGGCTTACCCTAAAAAGGATTTGCCATGTTTGCCACTTCGTCCAGCCAGCCCCTCACCCTGACGCACCAACAAGGTGCACTGTTAATCATTCTGAATGATGCCAGTTGTTTAGATCGCCAGCCGAACAGCGCCAGCACCTTACGCCAACAGATTATTTCCATCGTACAACGACTGTCAGAACAACAGACGTTTGTTCCTGTTCAGATCGTGCTTGAATCGGCCATTCCTGAATTAAAAACAGCACGTCAGTTGTGCGCTGCGGCTATTGGCCAACCCATGCGCGCTTTCGACCCTGCTTTTGCTCATATCATCGATGGTTTACTCTGTGATGCCACGACCGCCGATCTACCGCTAGCCAATCACCCAGACCACCATCAAAAAGTGTTGTTAAACCTTGATCCAGAACAGGCCTTAAGCATGATTGAGGTTAGCCCTGACAATGGGCAAAAAAATAGCACGCCCGATGAGCGTGCTTGTTTCGAACAGTTACAACACCATGCGCAACAAGTGCGCCAACACCTGCAACCGCGTTTCAGCCGTTTAATGCAAGGGCTTACGACTCTTTGCGCCAGCCCTCGCGACAAATCCGCAACGACTCTTGGGCTATCTGATTTAGGTCAATTGTTTTGCGCGCCGCACCACGTTTAACCGCCTCTTTTGGCATACCATACACAACACAGGTTTTTTCACTTTGAGCCAAGGTAAACGCCCCCGTATGGCGCATTTCCAACAAGCCATTTGCTCCATCATCGCCCATGCCGGTCATAATAATGCCCAAAGCATTTTGGCCGGCAGCACGCGCCACCGAGCGGAACAAGACATCAACCGACGGTTTATGCAGGCTGACGGGCGGGCCATCGACAACATCGACGGTGTATTGACCTTGAATACGTTTCAACACCAAATGCTTACCACCGGGCGCAATCAATGCGCGCCCACGTTGCACACGGTCGCCTTGTTTGGCTTCTAACACTTCAATTTTGCACAGCTGGTTCAAGCGTTGGGCAAACGCACCCGTAAAACGCTCTGGCATGTGCTGCACAATCACCATACCCGGACAGTCCGCCGGTAGTGTGGTCAAAATTGTTTCTAATGCTTGGGTACCGCCGGTAGAGGTACCAATCGCAATCACTCTTTCAGTTTGAGGAATCAATGCCGAAGCCGAAGGCGGTGGCAAAATCACATCTGCAGAGTGGCGCTCGCGCATCAAGCTGTGCAAGGCGGCAGTAAAACCGACTTGGGTCGACGTCTTTCCGGATAAGGAAAGATGCGGCATGACAGGCGCGGAAGGCCGGGAGTCAATAGGCTGTTTCATGGGGTCCTCCCTGTAAGGCATTCCCAATTGGCCACCACATAGTGACCAATATCGCAGTTAACGCAAGTTGCGTTCCAAGTGTTGCACCAAACGGTGTAAATCATGCGCAGCGTTCTCTAACGAGGCCACCGCATCCCCCACACGACGCAGACTCTGAGTCCCTTCTTCTATCGTCGCATTCAAATTACTCATATTGTCGGCCACTTCATGCGATACAGCCGCTTGTTGCAGGACTCTTTCGCCAATTTCATGAATCCGACTGACCGCACGCTGATTGGCTGCATCAATTTGATCCAGACTATCGCTGCTGCTTTGCACTTTTTGTGCATCCGATGTCACGCATACACTGGCTTCGTCCATCGCGGAGAGTGCCAGCTTTGTTTCATGTTCAATACTGTTCACAATATGCGTAATATCGTTAGTACTCAAGGCCGTTCTTGCTGCTAAATCACGCACTTCGTCAGCCACCACCGCAAATCCTCGGCCTGCCTCCCCTGCGCGTGCAGCTTCAATACTGGCATTCAGGGCTAATAAATTGGTTTGGTCGGCAATCGCTTTAATGTTATCGCTGACTTGTGCAATTTTACTAATCGACCCGGCCAAGCTGGTAATACGCTCGCGCATGGTATCGACCACTTGCTGAATTTGGCCGGCGCTGTCTAAACATTCACTCATACAATGTTTACCTTGCGTCACCGCGACATTGGTTTCATCAGCTAATTGCCGCGCCTGTTGTGTATTGCGGGAAATATCATCTACCGCCGTACTGAGTTCTTCAATTGCAGCAGACACTTGCCCCACGCGCTGGCTTTGCCATTGTGAACCTTTGGTCAAACGCTGCATTTCAGCATGAATCCCATCCGCTTCACTTTCCACCCGCTGTGCACACAACACGACATCAGAAAACGTTGCTCTTAAATTGATGCGCAACGATTCAATGTCGAGCGCCAGGCCAGATAAGCGGTTGTATAACGCTGGGTCAACCCGTTCGGTCAGCTGTCCCTCGGTAATACGCTGTAATGCTTGGCGTGTCGCGCGAATGGGCTGAAACAAACGGTGGTGAATCATCCAGCTCCCAATCACCACTGAGGTCAAGCCCAAAGCACTAACTGGCCATTGCCATGTATCTGGCAAAAACGGCGACGCAATAAAACACAGTCCGGCAGATACCGCCTGTGCTAATAAAAACACCCGCGTCCGGCCGTGAGTAATCAGCGGGGTGGCAGGCAATGTGCTCTGTTTTTCGCGAACAGCACGATAGAGAGCCTCGCACGCTTGCACATCTTCACGTTTCGGCGGTGTCCGCACCGACATATAACCCGTAATCGTGCCATTTTCGGTGATCGGTGTGACATAGGCTTCTACCCAATAAAAATCGCCGTTTTTACAGCGATTTTTCACCACACCACGCCACGGTTGTCCGGTTTTAATGACTCTCCATAAATCCGCAAACGCTTCGGGAGGCATGTCGGGGTGACGCACGATATTGTGGCTGGCCCCAAGTAACTCATCACGATGAAAGCCGCTGATATCAGTAAACGAGCTGTTGACGTAGGTAATCCGCCCCTTTAAATCGGTCTTGCTTACAATCGGTTTTCCCAGTTGTAAGAAATGCTCTGTTTGACTGACTGGCAGATTGATCTTCATAAATCCCTCAGAACGCCGCTGATTCGTTGCTGTAAATTGAGCAATTGCCCCCGCAATAGGCGCGGGGGCTGATTATAAAGCGATATGTCAATCTGTGTAGGGATTATTTTAAGCAAGGTTTAATAAAGAATAAGACAGCAAATCAAAAAGACAAAATCATATTACATAAGAATATCAAAAATATAAAAAATCAAATCAAATAACGGCGTTCCCACGGGGTGATCTCACTCAGGAAGGCATCGAGTTCGACCTGTTTGGCGGCGATAAAGGCTGACGTAAAAGCTGAACCAAATAGACGTTCTGCGGTTTTTTGTTCTGCCATCCGTATCAAAGCCATGTCTAACGACCGTGCCAAACGACCATCGTTTTGTGCATCGCGGTAAATGTCCCCCTCGGCAGCAGGCGTTGGCATCAGTTGATTCAACATGCCATACAGACCAGCAGCAAGGCTAGCAGCCAAAGCCAGATAGGGATTAGCGTCACTTCCCGGTAAGCGATTTTCGACACGTCTGGCAGCGGGATGGGATAGCGGAATGCGTAACCCAGCCGAACGGTTATCATACGACCAAGCAAAATTCACCGGCGCAGTCATATAACGCACAAAACGACGATACGAGTTAACCGAAGGGCATAGCATTGGCATTAAATCGGGCAGGCATTGCTGCAAGCCAGCAATAAAATGAAAAAACAACGCGCTAGGCTGACCATCTGGCAAACTAAATACATTATGCCCCGTTGTATCAATTACGCTCTGATGGAGGTGCATCGAACTACCCGCCGCCCCCGCTAAAGGCTTGGCCATAAACACCACATTAAGATTATGTTTCAAGCCAATTTCACGCAGAGCATATTTAAATAAAAACGTTTGATCGGCTAAATCTAAAGCATCGCCGTGCAATAAATTGATTTCAAATTGCCCCGGGCCTAACTCATGAACAAAAGTATCAGATCGAATACCTAATAACGGTAAAGCCTGATATAGCTCATCGAAGAACCCATCAAACGCATTCAGAGCATGAAAAGTAAAAGCCGATGCGCCTTGTTCTTGGCGACCCTCACGGGTTAGCGGCAGGCTAAAGGGCTGGTTGGGGTCGGGATTCAGCGCAAATAAATAAAACTCTAGTTCAGGCGCCACAATCGGCTGTAAGCCATGCGCTGCATATTGGCGCAGCACATTTTTTAGCACTTGGCGCGAGGCAATAGGCGTTTCTTTGCCATCTAAATCAACACAATCATGAATCGCCAACATGCGAGGGGTGCGTGCCCACGGCACTGGGCGCAACGTGGCATAGTCTGGTTTTAACTGCATGTCGGGGTCGGATTCGCCGGTATATTTCACATCAGGAAAATCACCGGTTGCCGTATAGATGGCGATAGCGCGCGCCATCCGCAGCTCTTGCCCAGCCAAAAAAGCCTCGGCTGGCAATGCTTTACCCCGTGGCAAACCATTTAAATCTGGAATGACACATTCAATTTCTCTTGGCTGTAGGGCCCGAATGGCCTCAACCACCACAGCAGGCATCGATTTCACGACATCAACTCTCTAGGTTGTGCGGATGAGCTTTAACACCGCTTCAGCTAAAGCCATATCCTCAGCATAGGTTAATTTGAAATTGTAGGGCGACCCCAACACCAATTTGACGGGGTGACCTAAAGCTTCAACTGCAGAAGCTTCATCGGTAAAGTGTGCAGGATCCTGCGCCAGTGCGGCACGAAGAATCGCTGTGCGGAACATTTGTGGTGTCTGTGCTTGCCACATCTTCTCGCGAGCCACCGTTGCTAACACACGTTGTTGTGCATCAGCTCGTTTTAGCGTGTCGGCCACCGGCAACGCCAAGATGCCACCACTGAGGTCATCGGCCAAGTCATCAATTAAACGGCGCAAACTGGCCGGCGGCAGGCAACAACGGGCGGCATCATGCACCAACACCCAATCCTGTTCTTGACATGCCAATTGACGCAAACCATTTGCCACTGTCTCAGCACGTGATTCACCACCGACATACGCAATTCGCAAACGCGTTGACTGAAGACCTGCAGCAGCCAAAGCGGCTGGTTGGCAAAACGTATCATCGGGCGCCAAGACCAATAACACTTGCTCAATCGCGGGCTCTGCTAACAAGGTGCGTAGGGTGTGAAACAACACTGGCTCGCCCTGCAACAACTGATATTGCTTGGGAATCTCACCACCAAAACGCAACCCTTTACCAGCCGCCGGCACAATCGCCCAAATCCGTGCCATGACTTACTTCTCCTTGTTGGATGATTTTTGCTCTGCCTGTTGTCGCAATAGATCGCGAATTTCACTCAATAACACTTGCTCTGGACTCGGAGCCGGTGGGGCAGCGGGCGGAGGGGTTTCCTTTTTCTTTAAGGTATTGACTGCTTTCAGCCCCAGAAAAATCGCCCACGCCACAATCAGAAAATCAATGATGGTTTGAATGAATTTGCCATAGGCAATCACCACCGCCGGCTGATCGCCACTCGCCGCCTGTAGCGTGATGGCTAAAGCGGAAAAATTCACGCCACCTAACAATAAACCAAGCGGCGGTGTAATCACATCTGCCACCAGTGAGGACACAATTTTGCCAAATGCCGCACCGATAATGACCCCCACCGCCATATCAATCACATTGCCACGCGCAGCAAAAGTTTTAAATTCTTGAAGTAAACGCATGTTTTAGACACTCCGTAATAAAAAACCCGTCCCGATAACAGGACGGGTTGGGCCTAAGGCAATTGCATTAAGCCAATTTAGCCAATTGGCCTTGCAGTTTTTCCAACTTGTCGCTGAATTCAGCCAACTGATTGCGGTCGCGCTCAACCAGATGCGCTGGAGCACGGGCGGTATAGGCTTCATTGCCTAATTTACCGGCCAATTTAGCGACTTCCGCTTCTAGTTTGCTGATTTCCTTTTTCAAGCGCGCACTTTCCGCCGCCTTGTCGATTTCCACTTTCAGCATCAAACGCATATCGCCACTGATGGCCACTGGTGCATCGTCTTCGGGCAAGGCCTCAACTAACTTAGTCTCAGACAAACGACCTAACAGCGCGATGTATGGCAAGAATACCGCTGCCTCTGGTCCTGCTTCGACCCACAACGGCGCTTTCACTGCTGGCCCCAAGCCCATTTCACCACGCAAATTACGCACCGCATTGACCATGTCTTTCAATGCAGCCATCTGAGCATTGGCGGTTGGGTTAATTTTTTCGGGTACAGCAACCGGCCATTTTGCCAACATAATCGAATCGCTGTGTTTGGCATTGGCGAGGGGTGCCACGGCTTGCCACAGTTCTTCGGTGATAAATGGCATCAGCGGATGGGTAAGGCGCAACGCCACTTCTAACACCCGCACTAAAGTACGACGGGTGGCGCGTTGTTGTGCTTCGTCACCATTTTGCAACTGTACTTTGGCAAGTTCGACATACCAATCGCAGTATTCATTCCAGATGAATTCATACAAGGTTTGTGCGGCAAGGTCGAAACGATATTGGTCGAGCGCCTCGCCCACTTCGGCCTCGGCCTGTTGCAAGCGGCCAATCATCCATTGATCGACAAAGCTAAAGGTCAACGGCAACGATCCATCTTGACCACAATCTTTACCTTCCACATTCATTAAGACAAAACGGGTCGCGTTCCACAGCTTGTTGCAGAAATTGCGATAGCCCTCGGCACGTTTGAAATCAAAATTGACCGAACGGCCCAAGGTGGCATAACTGGCCATGGTAAAGCGCAGCGCATCGGTACCATAAGCCGGAATCCCCTCGGGGAACAGCTTTTCTGTTGCCTTAGCAATTTGTGGCGCTTTTTCTGGCCGGCGCAAGCCTGTGGTGCGTTTTTCTACCAACGGTTCAAGCGCAATGCCATCAATCAAATCCACTGGGTCAATCACATTGCCCTCGGATTTGGACATTTTTTTGCCTTCATGGTCACGCACCATGCCGTGAATATACACATCACGGAACGGCACTTTGCCAGTGAAGTGGGTGGTCATCATAATCATCCGCGCCACCCAGAAGAAAATGATTTCATACCCTGTCACCAACACGCTGGAGGGCACAAAGGCTTCCAGTTCTGGTGTTTGTTCTGGCCAGCCCATGGTTGAGAAGGGGACTAATGCCGAGCTAAACCACGTATCCAGCACATCATCATCACGGCGCAAGGTTTTACCACCGGCTTGGGCCTGTGCTTCGGCTTCGGTGCGTGCGACATACACGCGGCCTTCGTCATCATACCAAGCAGGGATTTGATGACCCCACCACAACTGGCGTGAAATACACCAATCTTGGATATTGTTCATCCATTGGTTATAAGTGTTAACCCAATTTTCGGGAATAAACCGAACTTCGCCCGATTCGACGGCATCAATGGCTTTCTGTGTGATCGATTTACCCGTTGGATCTTGCTCACTCACCTTAGTCATCGCAACAAACCATTGATCGGTCAACAACGGTTCAATTACCGATCCGGTACGATCACCACGTGGCACCATCAATTTATGTGGTTTGACTTCCAGCAATAAGCCAGCCGCATCTAAATCAGCGACGATTTTCTTGCGTGCTTCGCTGGTGGTTAAACCCGCATAGGCAGGCGGCAGTGCAATATTGCCTTGTGCCGCACCTTCGAAGCTAAAGACCTGTGCTTGCGGCAAAATAGTTGCCTCAAGCGACATCACATTGATGAGCTGGGTGTGATGACGCTTACCCACTTGATAGTCGTTAAAATCATGTGCGGGGGTGATTTTGACACAACCGGTACCAAAAGCCGCATCAACATACTCATCAGCAATCACCGGAATTTGACGTCCGGTCAGCGGAAGTTGCAGTTGTTGGCCGATCAGATGGGTATAACGTTCATCGCTTGGATTGACCGCAACCGCGACATCACCCAATAAAGTTTCGGGGCGAGTCGTGGCCACCACCACCGCTTCATCACTGCCCACCACTGGATAACGAATGTGCCACATCGAACCATCTTCTTCGACCGATTCGACTTCTAAATCCGACACCGCTGTGCCCAGTTTGGGGTCCCAATTCACCAATCGCTTACCGCGATAAATCAGCCCTTGTTCAAACAAACGCACAAACACTTCATTCACGGTACCAGCACGCACTTCATCCATAGTGAAGTATTCACGTTGCCAATCGACCGAACACCCCATGCGCCGCATTTGTTGTGTGATGGTACCGCCAGAAACGTGTTTCCACTCCCACACTTTGTCGATAAAGGCTTGCCGCCCCAAATCATGACGGCTCACCCCTTTTTCACCCAGCTGGCGTTCCACCACAATTTGGGTGGCAATCCCTGCGTGGTCTGTGCCCGGTACCCACAGGGTGTTATGCCCTTTCATTCGATAGTAACGGGTCAGGCCGTCCATAATCGTTTGGTTAAAGGCATGGCCCATGTGTAGCGTACCAGTCACATTAGGCGGCGGTAGTTGGATACAAAAAGCCGGCGAGCCCGATTGCATGTGGGGCTGGAAATAGCCCGCTTGTTCCCACTCGGGGTACCAACGGCGTTCAATATCGGCAGGTTCAAAACTTTTTGCGAGATTCATGATGGTGCGGTGCAGTAAAATAGAAAAGTCTTGCGATTATAACGAAAACCGGTGGTCTCGCATGATTGTGCGTGTACGACTGTTGAGGTGGGATTGAAAAAAGTTTGATCTACCCAACATGACAGCGTCCCCGTTTGCGGGGATGTATTTATTGACTTCGCTTTTTTAAAAGAAGGAAATCCCGTGATCTCCGCTCCAATTTCCGTCGGCACGCCCGCCATGTATGTCGGCTTTTTTGCCGCCGTTGTGGTGATGATTGCCATCGATATGTTTGCCTTAAACAAGGCTGGCAACCACAAAGTCAGTGTCAAAGAGGCCCTGTCATGGACTGTGGTTTGGATCACTGTTGCCATGCTGTTTAACGGCTGGCTGTGGTGGCACCTTGCCAGCGATCCTAACATTGGCCGAGACATTGCCAACCACAAAGCATTGGAATTTCTCACTGGCTATGTGCTAGAAAAATCATTGGCAGTGGACAATATCTTTGTCTTCCTGATGATTTTTAGCTTTTTCAAAGTTCCACCGGAATATCAACGTCGAGTCTTGGTGTATGGCGTGTTGGGGGCGGTGATTATGCGCGCCATCATGATCTCGATTGGCGCCGTGTTGGTGCAAGAATTCCATTGGATTTTGTATATTTTCGGGGCGTTCTTAGTCTTTACTGGCTTGAAAATGATGATGCCAGAAAAAGAAAGCGATGATGATTTAGCCAACAATCCATTGCTGAAATGGTTGCGCGGCCATATCCGTGTGACACCAGAATTTCACCAAGAGAAGTTCTTTATTCGTGACTCTAGCGGCTGGGTAGCAACACCGATGTTATTAGTGTTGATCATGATTGAGTTCTCGGACTTGATTTTTGCTGTCGATAGCATCCCCGCTATTTTCGCCGTGACCACCGACCCGTTTATTGTGATGACCTCGAATATCTTCGCTATCTTGGGTCTGCGTGCGATGTATTTCTTGTTGGCCGATGTTGCCGATCGTTTCCACTTGTTGAAATATGGTCTGGCTGCCGTATTGACCTTTATCGGTGCGAAAATGCTGATGGTGGAATTTTATAAAATGCCAATCGCTGTTTCGCTCGGTGTGGTGTTCTTCTTCTTGACTGCCTCGGTTGTCGCCTCGTTAATCGTGACCAAAAAACATTGACCCCGCGTGATATTTCCACCTCACCGAATCGGTGGGGTGGAAGTACAACACACTACGGCTGCTGCCAGCCAAAGGGGGACGATTGTTCCAACGCGGTCACCGGCACAGCCATGTGCAATACCCACTTTTCTTTCACATCGGGAAACCGAATCGGATAAAACACCGACAGTTGTTCACCATTGGCCGAAGGCTGAATCAACACGGTTCCTTCTGCCATCGCTTGGCGCACTTTGTCGGTTATCTCTGGGGCTTTTTTGCCTAACCAAGCTGGGTTAGGGTGGCTGGCATAGATGCCGCCATAAGAGATTAACTGTAACTTGGCTTGACGATTAAATGCCGTTTGCCGCGATAAAACCTGTTGAAAATCTGCCAGCGGATAATCTGCACCGACCACCCCCAAAAATTTCCCTTCACGCACAATCGGTACCACCAGTGACATTAACCATAACTGCTGACCGCCAATACTATCGACATACGGCTCGGTCACAAAGCGTTTCAAAGTGCGTTTTGGCGTGTAGTACCACGGATAGACTTTCTCTGGCTCGGGAACCGTCTGCAAAGTATAAGTCTCGGCAGCAATCTCACCGCGTAAACGATGCCACCAGATGAATAAACGCCCACTGGCATCATAAGGTGTAACGCCGGCATAGTGTGCATCTTGGCCATCAAAAGCGTTGGGTTCCCAATAGGAAGACAACCCCAGTAATTTAGGATTTAAACGTAGGCCTTGCTGAGCGAGTTCATCGGCTAAGGGTCGCCGATTACGGCCGCTGGCGATTAAATCGACTAGACCATTGGCAAGATTCTGAGCCATCCCAAAAGAATAGTTGATTTCATTTTCAAGATAAAAAGCGTGGGCAGCAGCCACTTCTTTGAGTAAGGCATAGCGTTGTTGTTGCAGGGCTTTACGGCTCGACCAAGTATTCAGCAACAACAACACCGATAGCAGACACAGCGCCAACAGCGTGGCATACCACAGTACGTTATGTTGTTTGATTCGTTCAGCTATTTTCATCTTGATGACACCCGCTGATCGTGGAGACGGATGAATCCAAGAGTAACACCGATCAGCAAGCAAAATAGTGAATTTTCTTGTCGCGACTTTGTCAGTCAACCAACGTTGTGGTATAGCTGCCCGATATTTTTTTAACCCGATTTGTGGAGATGTGCGTGTCAACTGCAACCGCAACAACCTTAATTGACGCCCGTTGGATCATTCCTGTGGTACCCGAAGGCGTGGTACTTGAAAACCATAGCATTGCCCTAGCGGGAGAAAAAATCCTTGCCATCATTCCACCAGAAGCACGTCACCAGTGGCAGGCAGAGGAAGTGATTTCGTTGGGTGAGCATGTGCTGATGCCGGGGTTAGTCAATCTTCACGGCCACTCTGCCATGACCTTATTACGCGGTGTGGCAGATGATTTGCCTTTAATGGATTGGTTACAAAACCATATTTGGCCAGCCGAAGGCCGCTTGATGTGTGATGAATTTGTTTATGATGGCAGTGTGCTGGGAATGGCAGAAATGCTGCGCTCGGGCACCACCACCATTAACGATATGTATTTCTTCCACGGTGCAGTTGCACGGGCCGGTTTAACCACCGGCATGAGAACCGTCGTCGGCTGTACCGTGATTGAATTTCCCACGGCTTACGCCAGTACAGCCGCAGAACATCTCAGCAAAGCCTTGGCCGAGCGCAGCGAATTTGTTGGAGAAAAACTGGTCAGCTTTGCCCTAGCGCCTCATGCGCCATACAGTGTCAGTGACGCCACTTTCCGCGAGGTGTTAGCGGTAGCGGAAAAAGAGGATATGTTAATTCATTGCCATATCCAAGAAACACAAGGCGAAGTGGAAACGAGCCTAAAAGAACATCAACAGCGGCCGCTGGCACGCTTACATCGGCTTGGCCTGTTATCACCACGCCTGATTGCCGCCCACATGGTGGCAGCAGATGAAGCGGATATCGCGTTAGCCGCCCAATGCGGCATCAGCATTGCCCACAACCCGACCTCGAATATGAAACTGGCTTCTGGCATTGCCCCCATCAGTCGCTACTTAGCAGCCGGTATCAATGTCGGCATCGGCACCGATGGTTCCGCCTCAAATAACAAGCTCGATATGCTGGCCGAAACCCGCATGGCAGCGTTATTAGCCAAAGTCGGCACGCTTGATCCAACCGTAGTGCCTGCGGCAACCGCATTGCGCATGGCCACTTTGAACGGGGCACAAGCACTCGGAATGGCCGATAAAATTGGCAGCTTAGAAGCAGGAAAATGTGCAGATATGATTGCAATTAACCTGAATGCCGTCGAAACCGCCCCCGCTTTCGATCCTATTTCTCATATCGTGTATGCCGCTGGTCGTGAACAAGTTGAGCATGTGTGGGTCAATGGTCGCCACGTTTTGAAACAGCGCCAACTCGCCACAGTGGACTATGCTGCATGGTTACAACGTGCTGAAGCATGGCGACACAAGGTGGTTAGCGCGTAAATTGCGAAAGGATGGGATATGTCAAATCAAGAAACACAGACTGCCAACGTTGACCCACTTGAGCTCGATAAGTTTAGCCAAGTAGCGCATCGTTGGTGGGATACCGAAAGCGAATTTAAACCGCTACATGAGATCAATCCGCTGCGCTTATCGTTTATCCAAAAACACTGCGAATTGCAAGGTGCCAAGGTGTTGGATGTGGGATGTGGCGGCGGCATTTTGTCCGAAGGGTTAGCCAAAGCAGGCGCCGAGGTGACAGGGATTGATCTGGCGAAAAAGTCGATTAAAGTCGCCAAATTACATGCCCTCGACCAAGGGCTAACCATCGACTATCAAGTCGTCGCGGTAGAAACTTTGGCAGAACAAGCGCCAGCCAGTTTTGATGTGGTGACCTGCTTGGAGATGCTAGAACACGTCCCCCATCCAGAAAGCGTTGTGCGCGCTTGCGCCAACCTTGTCAAACCGGGTGGGATGGTTTTTTTCTCGACCTTAAACCGCAATGCCAAAGCCTATTTATTGGCAGTGGTGGGAGCAGAGTATGTGTTGAGAATGTTACCGCGTGGTACCCATGAATATGCGCGGTTTATCAAACCCTCCGAACTTAGCCGCATGGCACGCACTGCCGGTCTTGATCTACAAGAAATGACTGGCCTCAGCTATCAACCGTTAACCAGACAATATCAACTCGGTAGCGATACAGATGTGAACTATTTGATGGCGATGCGGCGTCTATCTTGACCTGTTCTCCGGCCCTTGGGCCGGAGATGACAATATGTGCAGATTGCAACACTCCACGACACACATCAGCAAATCTGGCTAAACGCCGGCAGCAGTGGCTTTTAGCGAAAAACGCTTGCTAAACCAATACCTCATTATCACCTTAACAATTTCGACTCTCTCATCGGGTGTCGTGCTGAACAGTGCTACACCAAAATCATGCTTTGCAACAAAAATGTTGCAAGTTTGTGACTCACTGATTTCATCTAGCAAAATCACGGTTTTATTAGCTTTGGCTAGTTTGTTAAGACCACGCTACGTTTTTCTGTCATCTTAGGTTCTGGCAAATTGTCATAAATGCGTGTTATGGTTACTCCCATGCGGCGGTGCAAAACAACCCACGCCCCGCTAAATTGCTTATTGAGGAGAGCGCCATTGAATACGCCAAACCAGAATGAACTGTTAGAAAAATTCTTTTCGAGCATCACGGAAACCAATTCCCGCATGTTGCAGCAGTTTGTTAACGCCATGAGCCAAACCGCTTTCAGCGTGCCACAAGACAAGCTTAATCCTTTTGCTTCGCTGTGGACGACCCTGTTCCAAAACCCAACCACGTTGTGGGAAGCCCAAACCAAGCTCTACCAACAGCACATGGACTTATGGATGACCATGTTGGGCACCAAAAAAGCAGAAGAAGAAAAAGGCGACAAACGCTTTGCCGCACCAGAATGGAATGAACATCCGTTCTACAACACCCTGAAACAGAGCTATCTGTTAACCTCGAAATGGTTGACCGAGATGGTCGATGGCGCAACAGCCGATGATGAGCAAAAAGAAAAAATGAGCTTCTTCACGCGTCAATATATTGATGCGATGAGCCCAAGCAACTTTGCTTTGACCAACCCTGAAGTGATGAAGCGTGCCATCGAAACCAAAGGCGAAAGCTTGGTCGAAGGGATGAAAAACATGCTGTCGGATATGGAGCGTGGCCATATCTCGATGACTGACGAATCAAAATTCGAAGTGGGCAAAAATATTGCCACCACCCCAGGCACAGTGGTGTTTGAAAACCCACTGTTCCAGCTGATTCAGTACACCCCCACCACAGAAAAAGTGCACGAGCGCCCGATGTTGGTCGTGCCACCGTGCATCAATAAGTATTACCTGATGGACTTGCAACCAGAAAACTCGATGATGCGTTATCTGGTTGAACGCGGTTACACCACCTTTATTATTTCGTGGAAATCAGCAGACGAGTCGATCAAAACTTACAAATGGGATGACTACATCGAGTCTGGTGTGGTGAAAGCAGCGGAAGTGGTGCGCAACATCACTCGCCAAGAAAAAATGAATGTCTTGGGCTTCTGCGTGGGTGGCGTGATTTTGACCACCTCGCTGTGCGTGATGAAAGCCCGTGGTTTGGATTGGTTTGAATCGGCAACCTTTATGACTTCGCTGGTGGACCACTCCGAACCAGGCGAAGTGAAGATGTTTATTGATGAAAACCTGATCCGCACCCGCGAAATGAAAGTGGCAACCGGACAAGGTGGCATCGTCGCAGGTAAAGAAATCAGCCGGACTTTCTCCAACCTGCGTGCTAACGACTTAGTGTGGAACTATGTCGTGAACAACTACATGCTGGGCAAAACCCCACCTCCGTTTGACCTGTTGTATTGGAATAACGATTCGGCTAACTTGCCAATGCCAATGCACACCTACTTGCTGCGCAATATGTACTGGGAAAACAATTTAATCAAACCCGGTAAATTAGAGCTGTGCGGTGTGAAAATTGACGTCAGCACCATCACCATCCCACTGTATATCTTTGCTGCCCGTGAAGATCACATTGTGTTGTGGCAATCGGCTTACTCTGGCTTGAAATACCTGACTGGCGCACAAGAAAAACGTTATGTTTTGGGTGCCTCTGGCCACATCGCCGGTTCGATCAACCCTGTGACCAAAGATAAACGTAACTATTGGGTCAACGACAATCTGCCAGCCACTGCCGAAGCTTGGTTTGAAGGCGCAGAATCGCGTCCGGGTAGCTGGTGGAAGGATTGGGATAGCTGGTTGACACCGCGTTCGGGTAAAGAAATTGCCGCACCGAAAACAGCAGGCAGTAAAGACTACAAAGCGATTGAACCAGCACCAGGCCGTTATGTAAAAGAACGTGCAAAAGAGCTGATCTCGTTATAATGGCGACACATCCAACCCATACTTCGGTGTGGGTTGGGTGCCATACCCAAAAAACAAAAAGGAAATGACTATGCAAGATATCGTGATTGTTGCTGCGCGCCGCACTGCGGTGGGTAATTTCGGTGGGTCTGTGGCAAAAGTGTCGGCATCAGACCTCGGTGCGACCGTGATCAAAGCGTTATTGGAAGACACGGGTGTCAAACCTGAACAAATCAGCCAAGTGATTTTGGGTCAGGTATTAACCGCTGGTGTGGGCCAAAACCCTGCCCGTCAAGCGCTGTTGAAAGCCGGTATTCCTGTTGAAGTGCCAGCCAGCACCTTAAACGTGGTGTGTGGTTCTGGTTTGCGCGCGGTGCATCTGGCCGCACAAGCGATTGCCACCGGTGAATCTGAAATCGTGATTGCTGGCGGTCAAGAAAGCATGTCGCTGTCGCCTCATATTTTGCCAGGCTCGCGTGATGGTTTCCGCATGGGCAATGCTCAACTGGTGGATACCATGGTGGCAGACGGCTTGACCGATGTGTATAACAACTACCACATGGGTATTACTGCTGAAAACATCGCTGAAAAATACGGTATCAGCCGCGAAGAACAAGATGCGTTTGCTTTGGCATCACAAACCAAAGCGGCGGCTGCACAAGCGGCAGGTAAGTTCGATGCTGAAATCGTGCCAGTGGTCATTCCTCAGAAAAAAGGCGATCCTGTTGTGTTCGCCAAAGATGAATTTATCAAAACCAACGCCACTGCCGAAGGCTTAGGCAAACTGCGTGCAGCCTTCAAAAAAGATGGCACCGTAACCGCAGGCAATGCCTCAGGTATCAATGACGGCGCTGCAGCAGTGATGTTGATGACTGCAGCGAAAGCCGCTGAATTGGGTCTGACACCTTTGGCAACCATCAAATCCATCGGTTTGGGTGGTGTTGCACCAGAAATCATGGGCATGGGCCCCGTCCCTGCCACACAACAAGCGCTGGCCCGTGCGGGTTGGACAATCGACGACCTCGATCTGATCGAAGCCAACGAAGCCTTTGCTGCACAAGCTTTGGGCGTGGCTCGCGAACTGAAATGGGACGCCGAAAAAGTCAACGTTAACGGTGGTGCCATTGCCATTGGTCACCCAATCGGTGCGTCTGGCTGCCGTATTTTAGTGACCTTGTTACATGAAATGGTGCGCCGTGATGCCAAAAAAGGTTTGGCAACACTGTGCATCGGTGGTGGGATGGGTGTCACACTGGCAGTTGAGCGTTAATTCTTATCCCCTTAACGCTGACCGCTAAGAAAATCCCCTGTGAATAAGCAGGGGATTTTTTATTTTTTACTTTTAAAAAAACCGGAAAACCTAAAAATGCTTAAAGTTATTAAAACAGCAGAAGAATGGAAAAAATTATTAAGTCCGGAAAGCTATCGCATTACACGAGAAGCCGGTACCGAACGTCCTTTTACGGGCGAATATTATGCCACCACAGCAAAAGGGGAATATCACTGTATTTGTTGCGATAGTGTGTTGTTCGAGTCTGATACCAAATTTGATGCTGGCTGCGGTTGGCCCAGTTTTTGGGCGGAAGCCGCTGGCGACAAGATTACCCGCCACCGTGATGTTTCCCACGGTATGGAACGCGTGGAAGTGCGTTGTGCAAGCTGTGAAGCCCATCTTGGTCATGTCTTTCCCGATGGGCCTCCACCAACAGGTGAGCGTTACTGTATCAATTCGGTTGCACTGCGTTTTGTGGCAAAAGCGTAAGCTTGCAAAATAACTTAGAAAAAACAAAGCTGTTAGCGCACCTACGTAGCAGAGAAGAGTAAAAAAGGATTTTTTATAAAAAAGATATCGTTTCTGCTTTTTTTTCACTGGCAAATCAATTTATCATGGGGGCCGATTTGCCAGCGGATTCTTTATTTTTGTGATGGCAAGGCGTTCACTTAATTAAGCAACTTTATTTTCAGGCTGCTGCATCCAGTGCAGGAGACGTCCTAACGAGGATGAACCATGTCGTCAACCACGCTGCCCCCGACCTATCGCCGGACTCAATCTCTTAAACTCAAAATTTTATTGTGGTTTGTGCTGATCAATCTGATTACGGTTGTCACATTCAGTGTCAGTGCCTATCTCAATAAAGCCAGCGATGTACGTACAGAGATGGATGCTCGCTTACGTGCGGCCTCGTATGCCTTACCACGCATTATTGGCGATGCCTACTTTGATCGGGCACAAACCCCCGATAGTGTAAAAGAGGCTGAGTATCGAGAACTGGTACGCAAATTAGGGGCTTATGCAGAGGATGTCGGCCTTAGTTACACCTATGCAATGGCAATTCGTGGCGACAAGGTCATGATTATTGCTGATGGTGCAACTAAAAAAGATGTTGAGTCGAATAATTATGCAGCCTATTTTGAGCACTATTCCGATGCCTCGCCTGCTGTGCTCGAAGCCTACCGCACACAAACACCGCAGTTTGATGAATACACCGACAAATTTGGCAACTTCCGTTCGATTTTTGTGCCATTCCAAACAGCAAATGGCACCCGCTATGTTGTTGGGGTGGATATTCAAATTAGCTACTTGAAAGACTTACTTTTTAACAGCGCATTAAAACTAGGGGGATTGGCGGCCATTTCATTAAGCATTGCCGTGCTGTTGTCGTTGTTTGGTGCACGGTTAGTGGTGCAACGGATTTTATCGGTGGCGCATGAGTTAGAGCATATTGCCCACAATCGCGATTTATCCCGTAATGTCAGCAGCAGTACCCAAGATGAAATTGGTCGCATGGCCTCTGCCATGAACAGCTTATTAGAATTGCTACGCACCACGTTTGTTGATGCCCGCGTGGTGTCAGAATCGAATGCCTCGATGGCAAAACAGTTTGTCACCACCTCAGACGACCTTGCGGGTCAAGTCCGTGATGGCAGCGGCCAAGTGACTGAAATTGCACGCGATGCACAACAAATTCGTGACAATGCTCAACACTCAACCGAATTAGCCAACCAAGTCAAACAAGATATCAGCCACGCCCGTGAACGTTTAGCCAACGCCAAGCAAGATCTCGACGCAATGGTGTCTTCTATCCGCGATAGTGCACAGGCCAACACCAGCCTAGCGAAAGATTTGGATCAACTCTCGGTTGATACACAAGATGTAACACGTGTGCTGTCCAGCATCGCGCAAATTTCTGAACAAACCAATTTATTGGCACTGAATGCAGCGATTGAAGCGGCCCGCGCAGGTGAACAAGGGCGGGGTTTTGCTGTGGTGGCGGATGAGGTGCGGAAATTGGCCACACAAACCCAAACAGCCCTGACAGAAACCCACACCACCATCGATCGCATTGTGGCAGCGATTAATGAGGTATCGCGGCGCATGAATGATACCGCCGCTGGGACAGCACAATTAGTCGATTCTTCTATCGATGCCCTCAAATCGATTGAAGACATGACAGCACTGATTGGCAATACCGCCCAAGGGGTAGAACGCTCAGTCGCACGTTCCCATGATATTCAAGATGCAGTCAGCGGCATGAGCAGTCGCCTCGGCCAAGTAACTCAGGCATTGTCACGCAGCGCAGAGGAAGTGGTAGAAATTCAAAGTGCCGCCGATCAACTCGGGGCAAAAGCAGATGAATTACGCAATAAGCTCGAAGCTTTCCGCGTTTGACACCGAGGGTATGCACAGCAAAAAAGCCAAGGTTTTCGCCTTGGCTTTTTCACGTTTTACCCTTAAAGAAGCGATAACACCCAGTTAGTGTGCAGATTCGTACTGCCGCCAAACACAGGGTTTACCTGCTTTTTTGTCCAAAATATTGAGATACGCTTGATGCGCTGCCAATTCATCGGCATCTGCCGGTAAGACAGGCAGTGGAGCACGTTCGGATTGTTTCATTACCGCAGTGGTCACCGTCTGTTCCTGTTCGGGGGTGTTGCTCACCTCCATCATCAGGCTCTCTTGACCACGGGTCATGGCAAGATACACATCCCCCAACAAAGCACAGTCAATCAAGGCACCGTGAAATGTCCGTGCAGAGCGATCAACCCCGAAACGGTCACACAAAATATCAAGATTATTGCGTTTGCCAGGAAAGCGTTCTTTTGCCATCACCAGCGTATCAATCACCCCTGCAACCACCTCGTTCACCCGAGGTCGGTTCGCTCGCGCTAGCTCACTGTTTAAAAAGCCGACATCAAACGGCGCGTTGTGAATAATTAGCTCGGCATCTTGGATAAAGTCCAAAATCTCGTCTGCCACATCAGCAAACAGGGGTTTGCCGTGTAGCATGTCTCGGCTAATGCCATGTACCTTTTGCGCTTCAGGGTCAATATCACGCTGGGGATCGACATACAGATGCAAGCTGCGCCCCGTCAATTTTCGGTTCACCATTTCTAAACCGGCAAACTCAATCAAACGATGGCTGCTTGGCTCTAAACCGGTGGTTTCGGTATCAAGAATGATTTGTCGTGTCATGCCACACATCCCTCGCTAATCGCACGGTTAGCCAAGGCATCCGCACGTTCATTTTCAGGATGTCCGGCATGTCCTTTCACCCATTGCCATTGCACAGCGGTATGACGAGTTGCCGCGTGTTCTAAGGCCTGCCACAAGTCTGCATTTTTCACCGGTGCTTTGTTTGCTGTGCGCCAACCGCGCTGTTTCCACCCTGCTAACCATTCCGTCATTCCCTTTTGCACATATTGTGAATCGGTAAAGACTTTGACCTGACAGGGGCGTTTCAAACTGTTTAATGCTTGAATCACCGCCAACAGCTCCATACGGTTGTTGGTGGTCTCTAATTCCGCCCCAAACAATTCTTTTTCTTGGCCACGCCAACGCAAAATCGCCCCCCAACCGCCGGGGCCGGGATTCCCTTTGCATGCCCCATCGGTGTAAATTTCTACCCAATCTTGTTGTGTCATATCATCCTAAATGTACTGATTGGTGTGGTTGACACGCTACCGCTGGTCGAGGTCTGCGTGTACTCGATACCGCCACCAGTGGCCGTGTCGGTACGGTTTTCCAACTGGGTGCGATCAAGCGCATCCCACGTACCCGTTTCACGATTTCCAAAGCATAAACCCCACTCACCACCGGCCACAACCGATCACCCGCTTGCTCCATAAAGCGACAGCGTTCAAAACCTTGTTGCCGTTTCAATGGTGGGGCGTAACATAAAAATCCCCCTCCACACGGTTCGAGTGCCAAGGGATTGAGCCATTGTCGCAATCGCAACAAGCTGACAAAGCGCCCTTGCCACGGCATCCCTTGACAGCGTTTCATCCGCCGTTTCATACCCCATAAACTATACGGATTAAAACCTGTAAGGATTAAACGGCCTTCAGGCATTAACACCCGTTCGGCCTCGCGCAGCACTTGTTGGGGCGAGGCACAAAAATCCAGTGTATGCGGTAATAACAGCAAGTCGAGGCTTTGTGTAGCAAACGGCAACTGTTCTGGATAGGCCAATACCGCCACCGGCGCTGGCATCGGTTGTGGGCTTAAGACAATTTGCCACGGGATACGGTTTTCGCGCAGAAATGGGTAGCCATGAAACCCGACCTGTACCGCCCGAAAGCCAAAGATATCCGACACAGCGCGGTCGAAATACGCTTGTTCACAACGAATCACGTATTGACCCGATGGCGTCTGCAGCCAATCATGTAGCTCTTGCATCGCTATTCCCTGCCATGAGGACTCTATGTTACGCATCCTAGCCCTTCCCGCTTTTCAGGATAACTATATTTGGCTGCTGCATGATCAACACCACGCGGTGGTAGTAGACCCCGGTGATGCTGCTGTGGTGCAGCAAGCCCTGAGCACACGTCAGCTCACTCTGTGCGGTATTTTACTGACTCACCATCATCACGATCACACCGGCGGTGTTACCACACTCGCCACCGCAGGGGTGAAAGTGTATGGCCCGGCTGGGATTGCAGGTGTCACTGATGTGGTAGATGAGGGCAGCACCGTTGAGTTCACAACACCGGCCTGTCAATTCAGTGTGCTGGCCGTGCCAGGCCACACCCAAGATCATGTCGCTTACTATGGCAATGGTGTCTTATTGTGTGGTGATACCTTATTTGCCGGAGGCTGTGGCCGTATTTTTGAAGGCACTGCCGCCCAGTTACACCATGCCTTACAACGGTTTTGCCAATTACCCGATGACACTTTGCTCTATTGCACCCACGAATACACGCTGAGTAATCTTGCCTTCGCTTTACAAGTCGAGCCTAATTCAACCGTCTTACGGCAACGTTATGCCCTAGAACAAGCCCGCCGCCACGCCGAACAGCCGACGCTTCCTAGCCAAATGGCGATTGAAAAACAAACCAATCCTTTTTTGCGGGTTCACCTTGCCAGCGTGGCACAACCAATTCAACAACACTGTCAAATCGACACGGATGATGAAGTGACGCTATTCGCGGCGCTGCGTGAGTGGAAGAATCGCAGTTAAATCGCGGCAAAATGTGCCTGTAATGCAGTCAAAACCGTTTGGGCGTGGCCAGCGGCTTTTACCCCACGCCATGCCTGAATAATTTCGCCTTGTGGCGTGATAAGGAAAGTGCTGCGTTCAATCCCACGCACTGTTTTGCCATACATCTGTTTTTGTTTTATCACGGCGAAGGCTTGGCACACGACTTCATCGCGGTCGGATAACAGAGGAAAAGGCAATGCCAGTTTGGCCGCAAAATTTTGATGGGTTTTCACACTATCACGCGACACCCCACACACCGCCACACCCAAGGCAACAAACTCATGATACAAAGCCGCAAATTCTTGATTTTCAGTCGAGCAGCCGGGAGTGTTGTCTTTGGGATAAAAAAACAGCAACACAGGGCGGGTTTGTTGTGACAGTTGAAACACGCTGCCATCATGGGCAGGTAAGGCAAAATCAGGACATAATGGTGCGGACATTGCTGTCATCGCGATACCTTCTCATTCTTGTCTAAAACAACATGGCACCATGCCGCAGCCAACTCATCAGGTCAAGTGCTTTGCATCTCTTCTCGTTTCTTCTGACTACCACTCGCTTAATGAGCGCCAGCCATCACGCGCTCACACTCATCTTGCGCCAGCCACAACGCTTGCTGCTGCATCTTGGAGATAGCGCGCTATTCGCTTGGCCGATTTTGACGCTTATTGGTATCGCTCTCGGCATCAGTGTGGTACACCAGTTGCACTATCAATTGGGTAATGCCATTGATACCACGCTGAAATGGTTGGCCTATCTGATGTTATTTGAACTGGCACCGCTATTCAGCAGTCTGTTACTGTTAGCACGCAATGGCGTAGCCTGTGCCAATCAATTTGCCCCTTATCAACTGCATGCAGACAATGAAATCAAACTGGCCAGTCTGATCGGGGTGCGGCAACTTGCCTATATGCTCTCGGGCTGTGGCTTGGCGATTTATTTGGCAGTGGCCAGCTTGATTGCCGGTATTGTCTATGCCAAACCGCGTTATCTATTTGAAGAATGGCAACAATTATTAGCCCAACTACCGCTTAGCCTTTGGCTTAGTCTGCCGTGTAAAACAGCGGTGTTTTGTGGTGTGATAACGTGGTGTTGTTGCTTGGCTGGTGTGTTTTCTAGTCGGCGGCGACATGCTTCTCTCGCAACGTCACGGGCGGTATTCAGCTCGTTGACCGCTGTGTTTTTATTGGATGGTTTATGGGCTGTGTTTTGGCCACTCGACGCATGAAAAAAACTTTGTCTTTCCAACGCTTGCCAACATTAGGTTTTAACCTGAGAGTCGGCATTTTTTTATGTGGTGCCCTCGCACTATTTATCAGCATTATTTTCACCGCTGGCCAAGCACAAGGCTGGTTTGAGGAGCATAGCCAGCTGCGTTTATATGCCCAGTCGGGCGCGGACTTAAAAAAAGGGATGCCGGTTCGCTTTCGTGCTTTTGATATTGGCACCGTAGAGCATTTCAGCCTGCAAGAAGATGGCCATGTCGAAGTGGTATTAGAAATCAAAACCCGCTATCTGCGCTTTTTACGCACCACCTCGTCAGCACGTATCGCACGGCAAAGTGTGATTGGTAATAGCTATATCGCACTCGATACCCTCGATACCCATGCTCCCCCTCTACGCGAAAATGGCTATCTTGCCCTCGCGCCAGCAGCCGATTTAGAACAAGTAGCACGCGAGTTACAGATTAAACTAGAGCCGGTTGTCGATGCCATGAACGATATTGCACAGCGTTTGCGAGATCCGAATGGCGACCTCAATCAAACCCTACGCAGCCTGCAACAGGCCAGCGCCGGCTTGGTCGAAACACAGGACAAATTAAATCGTGTGCTCGATACCAGTCAGGGATTATTAGAACAAGAAGTGAAACAAACCTTACAAAGCAGCCAACACACCTTACAGACGGTGCAACAACATGTACCGCCGGTGTTGGCCGATATTCAAGCCACCAGCACGGCCGCCAGACAGACCGCAGAGGCAGTGAAAAACATCACTGAACAAGCCTCACCCCACGCGGCTGGCATTGCCCAACAAACGGAACGTTTATTAGATAACAGCAACCAAACATTAGATGCCGTGCGGGGCAGTTGGCCATTACGCCATTTATTCCCAGCCACACCGGCGGTGGTGGAGCAAGACAGCCATGATTAAACACGCGCTTCTGCTGTCTTTTGTTTTAATACTGCATGGTTGTGCAAATACAACCACCCCCGCCTCACACAGTGATGCTATTCGCCGTGGCGATGCCTACTTACAACAAGCGAATGAGGCCCTACAAGCGGATTTACCGAAAAAAGCACAACAGCTGCTGCAAAAAGGCTTGCAGGAATATCGCCGTCTCGATTGGCAAGCTGGCATCATTCAAACGGAATTGGCGTTAATCAGTCTGCACATTCGACAACAACAATGGCAGACCGCCGCCCAACGCCTAAACCAACTCAAGCCTAACTTGTCTGTGGAGCAGACTTCTATCCGTTTACATTGGCTGACCCGTCAAATTGCGGTGGCGCTTGGACAACAACAGTGGCAACAGGTTGAAGACGCTTGGCAGAATGCCGATGCGTTATGTGCCAAACGCTGCCCACAACAAGCAACACTGCATAACCAGTGGGCACGTTATCAGTTGGCACAACAAAAATTGCCGGAGGCGGCGCGCGCGGCGCAATTGGCGTTAACCGTCGCAGGCGAACACATCGCAGAACGTGCCAACGCCCATCGGGTTTTAGCGCAAGTGGCGTTTGCCCAACAACAATGGGCGCAGGCACAACAACACTACGACAGCACCTTAACTCTCGATCAGCAGAGTGGGCGTAGTGATCGCATTATCACCACCTTGCAAGGACTGGCAGCGGTTGCCGCGAAAACTGGGGATGCGGCGCTTGCCCAACATTATCAACAGCGCGCCCAAGCCGTCGCCGCTGCCCGACCTCGTGAACTCCGCGGCCGACCGGCTGCTCGCG